>CBFIIS010000037.1:0-16859 GCA_965662715.1 Candidatus Poseidoniaceae archaeon
AAGCTCTTGGAGGACATCGTCTTGCACGACAACATCAAATTCAAGACAACATCACTCGAAGTCCACAATTGACGCTTCTGCATGGCGATTCAGGATGGGTCGAATTTACCGACCACGGTGTTAAGTTTGGGTTTGATGCCGAACACGTGATGTTTTCATCTGGTAATGTCACTGAACGTCATCGTATTGGATCGATCGATATGACAGGAGAAATTGTCATTGACGCCTATGCCGGCACTGGATATTACACGCTCCCAATGTTGGTCCGAAGTGGGGCTGCGCATGTGCATGCTTGTGAATTGAACCCTGCCTCCATCGCAGGTTTGGTGTGGGGCGCTCAAGCAAATGGTGTTGAACAGCGTTTGACCGTTCATCACGGCGACAATCAAGAGACGTTGCCGTCGTTGAAAGAAACTGCAGATCGATGCCACCTTGGCTTATTGCCCTCCTCCGAAGCGGTGTGGGGCCATGCTCTAGCTTGCCTCAAACCAAGTGGAGGATGGCTTCATATCCACATGAACATCGAAAAAGACAATCTCGAGGCGTGGTGTGATGAAGCGTTGGTGAGCCTCAAAAGCAGAGCGAAAGCGATGGGACGGAATTGGACCGTGAGTCGTCACCACCTCGAGCGGGTGAAATCATACTCACCAGGCGTGCTTCATGTGGTTCTTGATGTGCATTGCAGTGCATGATCAACCCTAGGACTTGTAGGATTCATCGAGCAACACTGCATCAAAAGTGGGCGGTTTTTGGCCCTGTTCGATGCCAAGCGGTGGATCGATTCGTGCCACATAAAACACAAGGAAACTCGCTCCAGCAAGCGCGAGCAATGATCCAAGACTCAAGCCAATAATTCCGAGTGCGTCGCTCATGCTTGAAAGCCAACCCTTGTCGTCTTCTGTGTCAACTTCTCCAAAGCGAAGGGTGCCGTCAGGATCTGAGACGCCAATCATCCGTACGGTGATGATTTCTGCTTCATAGGTTGGGCGACCCGCTGATGATGCTGGATTTTGTACGATTTCTTCCCCCGTCGGATCGTCCGAGGTCGGCGTGAGCGCAATGCCTCGGATGTGGCTCATACCGTCTCGCACAATACCAAAGGTAGCGTACCCCTCATCCTCTCTGTTTTCGGGATCAAGGCCATGGGCCTCTGTTTCTGCAATGTACCATTGGGCATCAGCAGAATCTGGATCTTGGCTTCGAGCCATACCTATGGCGCCATCGACATGAGAGAGGTTTGGGTTAAGTTCGAGGGGGATTGTTTCACCAGTACCACCGCTTCCACATTGTGGGCTTGTTGCAGGATAGACGAGGATCGTTGAACATGTAGGGTCCCCGCCTTGAACCACAAAATCATCGATGACTCTGTGGAAGAAGATGCCGTCATAGATGCCTTCTTCCACGTGTGCGATCATATTTTCCGTCGTGATTGGAGCCCATTGTTCAAACAACTCAATGACAATCACTCCATATGCACGAGGTGAAAGATGACTTGGTACGTAGGAAACTTCGAGTTCGACAATGGCATTGCCTTGGTAGGTGTATTGCATCGGTGTGTCTTCAACTTCCGGTCCATCGGTCCACATCTCGGGATCGATTCCAACGGTGCGCCATCCACTGTTTCCCGTCTCTGCATGAACTGTTGGTGCCATGATTGTTGTCATGCATAGAAGGTTAAGGATGAGGAAGCACGCTACCCGTCCTTGCATAGTTGTGCGAATAGGTTCCCCCCCATCAATCGTGCGGAAGCGGTTTGTTTCGACCCATAGACCAAAAAAGGTGAGCGGTGTCAAAGAATCATGGAGCAACAATCCAATTTCATCCGAAACGTAACCCTTGGCTATGGCGTATTTCTCATCGCATGGGGCATCGTGATTTCAATCGTATCTCAAGCTGAATCCTTCACATCGTACATCCCGAGCATGCTCGGTGCGCCGTTAGCAGTGTCTGGGTTCATGGTGATGAGGAAACCAGAAGACCGCAAACTTTGGATGCACGTCGCTGCGACTTTTGGCTTGCTTTGCGCACTTTTCGGCACTCGATTCTTCATGGTCATGGGCGATGGCATCACCTACGCCTCAGGCTCACAGTTGATGCTTTTAATCACCGGAACTGCATACACTGTTCTCTGTGTTCGTTCGTTCATCGCAGCACGAAAAGCCCGTGAGGCTGCTGAAGCAAGCGCTTGATTGTGCTCAGCACGGAAGCGTCATGCTCTTGATGGAGAAGGACTTGGAACAAACATGGCAGACGCTGGCGGTCTTGATTCGCAAGAGTCTGTCGAGGCCGTCTTGATCGCAGACTTCGAAAAAGCGGGGACTGCTCGGCGTCAATTGACCCTGTCTGCAGTGAGCACGATTGCAGTTTCAGTCGTTTTTCTCCTCGTGGCCATGACCTTTGGTGAAACGTTGATTTCCAACACAATGGAGAATGAATTTGAAGGCGATTGGTGGGACACTCCTCTTCATCTTCGCCATCAAATGGATTTGCCGATGGACACCCTTCGGGCACAACTCCCCGTCAATGGAACCTACGAGGCCTTGCCTTACACGGAACATTTCATCGAAGTGGAGTTGCCTGCAAGTGAACAAGATGCTGGGTTCCCAGGCCCTGCAGTGATGCACGTTGCTCTTTGGCTACCAAATGTACCTGAAGGAACCCAAGTGCCTGTGATCATGACGATTCATCCGTACTACGACTTTGGTGGGGAAGGATTACCAGGGGCAGGAGAGGATTCCTCACCAAACACTGTTCCCGATGGCGGGGTTGGAAAATGGGTGTACGACACCTTCCTGCCTCACGGGTATGCATTCGCCCAAGCCTCAACCTTTGGAACCGGCCAATCCACCCACTGCCAAGACGTCAAGGGTCTTGGTGAGCAAACTGGAATTCAAGCGGTTACCGATTGGCTCGGCCAACAAGAATGGTCAAATGGCAATGTTGGATTGATGGGGAAGTCCTATGCCGGCACAACAAATTGGGAAGCTGCCCAGAACCCGTCTGAGCACCTGAAGACAATTGTTCCTATTTCCGGATCGATTGGCGTTCAAGAGATGTTCTACCGCAATGGATCTTCTGAAGCACGAGCGATGTTGTATGATGCACTCTACGAAGGCGCAACCGCTGATGCCGGAACGGATGACATGAGGATGTGCAGTGATGATTTAATCGGTCCACTTAACCCATTTTCAACGTGGGCCGGAGCCGAATTTGGTGGTGCGGAGTGGAACGATTACTGGGATGAACGCCGACATCTCCCTGACGTTTTAGAGAACTATCGAGGAAGCGTCTACATCGTTTGGGGCATGCAAGATTGGAACGTCGATCCTTACCACGCATTCCCAACCTACCAGATGCTCATCGATGCTGGAATCAATGCCCGGGCCATTTCTGGTCAATGGGCTCACAACTATCCTGACCAGCCGGATCGACACAGCGAACTCGACAGTGGTTACGGCCAGGAAGCCTATCCAAACATGAGCAGAATGGATTGGGCAGTGGAGTTGTTTGGTTGGTTCAATTACTACCTCAAAGGCATTGGAGAAGAGCCTGCGCCAATGGTCCAAATGCAAACCAATGATGGTCGATGGCACGTGGAAGATACATGGCCTCCTGCGGATTTGATGTGGGATATGCATACCATTGACAGTTCATGGGGCAACCTTGGCACCGTCTCCGGCCTTGGTGGTTCAGTCACGCTCACGAGCCCAGTGTTTGAGAATGAAACGCACATCTCTGGTTTGCCTACCCTGCATCTTGATGTTTCGACACAAGCGTGCAATGGTGGCCAAATATTTGCCACACTGTATGACGATACCGATAATCTGCGACTTGGCCATGCAACAATGGATATTCGCTACCGTGATGGAGGCTATGATGCAAAGGCGACAGCTCCGTTCAGCCAATACACGATGTTGATGGAATTCAATCCGCTCGATGTTGTTCTACCGGCTGGCCATGCTCTGCGTTTGGAACTCACAGAAACTGGAGAAGATTACCTGCCAGGACCATGCGCTACGAACCCCGCTGGTGGATTAACGGTCAACGGAGGTACCTTCGGTTTGCCACTTATCGACCGCCCGACCACACACGAGGCTTGGTTTGAAGCACCGCACTGGTGGGACCAACAACCCATCCCAAGTTGAGGCGCTGACATGCGTGTGTTGGCCTTCGAAGATACCTATGATCTTGGGGCACTTCTTTGCTCTGCCAAGGTTGACCTCACAGGTGTTGAATTGCTTCAAAGATGGGACTCCAGTACCCCGATTCAGCACATGATTAAATTCAATCCAGATGTGGTGTTGTTGGATTTTTTCATGCCGCCACACACCGGCTTGGAAGTGCTCCGAATGATCAATGAGGCCGTGGCAAAAAAGCAAATGCCTCGACCAAGTATGGTCGTAGGGATCTCGAGTGAAGCAAAGGCGAACCAAGCCTTAGCAAACGAAGGAGCGGATGACTGTATCATCAAATTCGATCTGCACCGATTGTCAATATGGAATCCTAGAAAATAGGATGATGAGGCGATGAGGCTAAATTCTGCCTTTTCCTGAGGACTTCATGGCCGATGTGAACGAGGTAAGTTCAACGCTCATTGATGAGCTTGACACGCTGGGTCCACTGCTTGGTATCGTTTTGATTCTAGCAGGCGTGTTCTTGATGCTTCGAGGCTATGAGCGATTGCACTACGTCGCTGGCGCAACTGGAGCAGGAATCGGTTACATCTTGACGCCAACATTGTCGACGCTTGTACCTGATTTGGGCATCAAAGATCTTCATTTGATGGTGATCCTCATGATGCTCCTTGCTGGAATCATGTTGATGACCATTCAACTAAGCATCTATCTGATGGCATCGATTGGAACTTACATCCTTTTCTCATGGTCGTTTCGATGGCTTGAGGGGCAAGGAATGGAAATCGCAGACAGCGAATTCATCACCAACGTCATGGCCATTGTGGCATTCTTTTCTGTGATTTGGGTGAGAAAACAATTACCCATGCTGATCTCTGCTTTGCTGGGGGCCATATCGACGTTGAGTGGCCTTCTTGTGCTCAGCGGGCAACCCCTTGCTCAATTCAGTCCGGAAGACTCATCGACTCTTGTCATTGTGTTTGTCCTATTTTTCTTGAGCGTCACCATTCAGTCACGGGCAATTAAACGGAACTACCAAGATGAATTTGGTGAAGAAGCCCCGCCACCTGCTGAACAAAACCAAGTTGCTGCCCAACAACAACGTCGCTCATACTCTCCATATGACCTTCCTGACTTAAGATAGGCCGCATGACGAACCTTGAAAACACCCACTCATTTGAATAGGTTCATGGGTGGTGATTTGGACTATGGTTCACCAACCACGGAGCGTCAGACCTTTGCTGCTATTGCCATTGTTGGGACGGTATTAGCCCTCCTCCTCATTGTCCTTGATATCGGGCAATTGGTCTCAAAAAGCGCACAATCCCTCAACAATCCACAAGCACCAACGGTGCCCACCATGGCCTTCAGATTGTTGGCGTTCGCCATGGGTGTCTATGCGGTGGTGAAGATGTTCCAGGTCGGAGCTGGTAATATGATGGTCCTTCTTCATGAAGAAAAGAAGTTGAAGTTGCTTCATCCAATCGGCATTGAAAAGTTTGTCACCTTCAGTTCGTGGACCCTTTTGAGCAACATCTTCTATTTTGGCAGCGTCCTGCTTGCTGCTTTGTATCGGATGAATGAAGCCACTGTTCCCTCATTACTGGAACACTTTCAAATCATCATGTTTGCCGTGGCTTGTGGATCATCGTTCCTTACTGCAACCGTCGTCCGTTACATCATTCTTCCAGATTTTATTGACTCACAAAGGGACTCGCAGTACATGTTCCAATACCATGAACAAGTGATGCATAATTTTGCTGCCATCTTCATGGCGATTGAGGTGCTGTTGGTCGTACCAACGATGCGTCCTGAATTTGCTTTGTACTGTGTTGGCATGGGAGTGATCTACGTTAGCTTCGCTTACATCTATGCCTACAATGGAGGTGGATTTTATGTCTACAGCTTCATTGACCCACGCTTGCGTTATGCACCATTCACGATGCTTGCTCTTGCGCTTGCCATTGCCGTGTTTTACCTTGGAATCATGCTGGTGACCCTTGTTGTGGAGTGGAACATTTTCATCGGTGGAGTGCTCATGACGGCATGGGTTTCACTGATCGTTCAGTTTTGGTCAAACGATCCGAACGCTCAATCTTCATCGTAAGGTTGCCAATCGTCTTGGCCTTCCTCGCGGAACCACCAATACCCATCTTCATCCTCGAACCACTCAACACCATCTTCATCGATGGAGTAGCCTTCGACTTCTTCCTCCTCTTCATAGGTTTCATCTTCGGCGTTTGGATCTACAAGACCTGATTCTTCAGAGATTTGTTGCTTCAGGCGATCGAGTTCTTCATCAGCATCCGCAAACACTCGATTTTCCGTGACAATCTCTGCTTGATGGTCACCCTGTCGAATTGCATCGTCTGATTCAGCGATGAAATCATCGCTCATTCTTGCTTTGAATTCTTCGAACTCATCACGACCATAACTGCCAACGAATTCATCGCCTTTCGATTGCATCAAGTCATCGAGGTTTGCCCGCTTTTCTCGCTTGAGTTCTGGGGCGTCTGGAACACTACCAGCATAGAAGGAATCCTCATCATCGGACAATTTACCGAATGTTCGACCTTCAGGGTCAACCTCCTCAATCGCCTCAATAATGAGATCGTGTTCTTCTTCGTCGAGGTTTTCCTCTTCGTATTGTTGACCAACCATGGTGACCAACTTGTTGAGGTTTCGAGCCAATTTTCGGTCGTCGTCCTCAAATTCGCTGACGAGTTTGTCGACCTGTTTCAACAGGCGCTCATAGGGGGTACCTGTGATGGCGCCAAGAAAACGTCCAAAGCCGCCCTTCTTCTTCGCCATGGTGACAGCAAGGCACCAGTCCTTTTGAAAGATTCTTTTCCTCCATGAATCTCCGCACAGTTCATTCAAGAGGGCTTCATGGGCTTGGCGAGGGCAATGGTTGAAGCTTGGCTGTTGGAGTTGATGACTTCGTATAACGAAGAGTCGTACCACGGCCGCGAAGCGTACACTGCGCAAGTCCATCTCCCTGGAACGGTGTTTGAATCATTGGTCTGGTGGGCGCTTCAATCGCTACCGGATGAAATTCTCGTAGGACTCGACATCGATGCCGAAGCACCCCATGTAGCAGAAGTGGATGAACTGTTCAGGGCAGACGAGAGCACTTCGAACCTCTTTCAAGGCCAAGGTTACCGCATCAAGGAAGCCCACATTGTCAACCGTGGTGATTCGTATTCTGTCCATCATTTGCCAGAAGATTGGACCGATGATATGTTTTCGAGTTCACGAGGCTCAAGAGCAGGACGCTTCACCCATTGGCTCCATACTCATCCAAATGCACCAGCGATTCCAAGTGGAGCCGATGCTGATGCAGCACAGGAAACACCTGGCATCGACATGATCCTTGGATTGCGGTTCTCTCCTGAAGGTCCTCTGCCGTGGTTTGATGATGTTGAGGGGCAGCGAAGAAGGGTTGGCAAGGAGGCAGTAGCTCAACCAACAAAGGCTCGAAGAAGATCATTTTTCCAGCGTCAACAACTTCCTGTGCTCGGTGTGGCGCCAAGCGGACACAAAATTCACGAAATTCAGTTGATTGCATTTCACAAAAATGGACTTGGCGTTAATGTGGTGCTCGTTGATGAACAAGGCTACCCATACGGTTGGAACGAATTCAAACCTCAGCCAACAAGTGCTGCATGAAGGCCTTCAAGCCGATCTGGATTGACGCCCAAATCGCTTTGTCCAAGACGGGATTGGGAATGCAATTCAATCAGTGTTGAATTGGAATCAACACCTGAAACAGCAACGACAACATCGTCAGGGAATCGCCAGAATGATGTCCGTTCAACAAAATGAACATAGGTGGAATTCTCGTCTTCTTGTTCAACAAGGACATCGGCGTTGTTGGATTCGATGTAGGCATCCAGATGTTCACGAACTTCGATCAAAGGGGCTTCGATAACCAAACTCAACGCTTCCATTCGGAAATCTGCCCCGCCACCAAGATGGGCACAATTCATGCTGTTCGCATCGCATTCGGGCATGGTCTCAAACGGTTCATCACCCGCGCTGGTCAGAATCCACGCCTGACAAAGAAGCCAAGGTGCAACGAGTGTACCAACAACGAGAAGGACGTTTGAACGCGTCAAAAGGCTTCGATCAGAAGTCATGACGTTCCCATCCAGCATCTGACCACATGTAAGCCATTGGTTGGCCCGTGGGAACTTCGAGCGAGAGAACTTCTTCTTCGCTCAAGCCCTCGATGTGCATGATGATGCTGCGCAGGGAATTTCCATGTGCGGCAACAAAGACATTGTTTCCAGATTGAAGGGCTGGAATCAGGGTATTTTCGAGGTAGGGGATCGTGCGCTCAGCGGTGAGTTTGAGTGATTCTCCCGACGGTGGAGGGACATCATAGGAACGTCGCCAAATATGCACTTGTTCATCGCCGTATTGTTTTCGGGTTGCGTCTTTGTTCAGTCCTTGCAGATCGCCGTACATGCGTTCATTCAGTTGCCATGAAACGTGAACCGGAAGGAGATCGGTTGAGCCTGCATCGCCTTTGATTTGGGCCCACTCAATCATCCTCGCTTCGTTTTCTGAAACAGAATCTGTTCCACCGTCTGGTTCAGGGTATTGGAACACCGGGGTCTTGCCGCCGTTGTGTTGAGCAAGCGCAAGCATGGCGGTCATCTGAGCGCGAATCAGGGTTGAGACATGAACCTCGTCAATATCGATGTCAGCAATTTTCTTGCCTCCAGCGATCGCTTCTTCGATGCCAACATTGGTCAGTGGCACATCCACCCATCCGGTGAACAACTTAGCAGCGTTCCACATGGATTGCCCGTGGCGCATCAAAATGAGCTTTGACATGGTTTCTCCCTGATGATGGGGCAGCGCCGCCTCTCAATGAACATGGCGGCGTAATCAAGCGAAGACAATAGGCAAACCTGCTAGAATGAAAATTGGGAATAAGCCCATTGCCAAATCCCTTACCAGTAAGAAAAGAAGGGACCTTGTATTAATTTCAGCAAGTTTGTCAAACTCTTCTTGCATCTTTGCATCAACGGCTTCGGATAATTTTCCAGCACCTGTTTTGGCAACTTCAATCGCAGCGCCAAAAGCCAAACTACCCAACAGACCTTGTGGAGTTAATTTACGGGCCATAAGCGCACGGGCCCCCCAAATTTGTAATGATCGCTTTGCAACGCGTTCACCAGTTGATTCGTCCGCTGTAGTATCAAGAGAACTTGGCTTTGGTTTGATGATTGAGAATTTTTGTAACCATGAACGGGCTTTCATTCCCACATCTGCGACTTTTCGTAGTTTGGTGATGTCTTGACGCTCGATTGCTTTGAGCATTCTTCGGACACGGGCAATTCGCAACATGTCAAGGAAAATCCAAACAAACAAAGAGAGAATCAACAGCCCCATGCCGACTTCGCTCACTTCGCCCCATGTGGTCCAACCGATGGGATCTGAAACACTACGAATTAACAAAACCAAGAAAGGCGGTATGCAAAAGGCAAGAATTTCATTGAGCGCCAACACACCAAAACCCCGAACAGGAAGGGACTGAAGTTGCTTTATCGCCCAGCCTGAATGTGGAGCAAGTTTGCCTATGGCCTTCCTAAATGGAACGGCCAGAAATAGAATTCGAAGCAGAAGTGGAAGCCAAATCACAACCAAAACATAGCCATCCCACGGGCCAGTGGGAGGGATTTCAGGGAGTTGCAATGGTGTGGCCACGCCCCTACATTAACGCACAGGACTTCAAATCAACCCAGAAGATTTTCAGAAGAGTACGTCTTTCGAACACATCTGAAAAATCGACGAAGCCTCCGAAGTCCTAATGTTCATGTAACGAATGGGCGGTGCATGCCCTTCACACACAACATGGCCGACTGGCTCGGATTTACCATCGATAAAGCCTGGATGGAAGAAAACATCCGCTGGAAGGACTTTGGCACAGGCGTTCGCTTGGGCCGGCTTTACAGAGAAGATGCGTGTTCGCTTGTGCTCTATGAAGCAGACTCAGAAGTGACCGTGGATGCTTTCATGCCTCACAGCCATCCTGGCGGTGAAGCATACATCGTCCTCGAAGGTGAAGTCTGGGATGAAGATGGAACCTATCCAACAGGATCGCTCGTGTGGATGAATCGAGAAACCACACATACGCCGAAAACCCGAGGAAAGACACTGATTTTGGTGCTCTGGCCCGAGGGCGTCAAGAGTGCTTGATTTGAGGCTCGTAATCAATCATCAGATGGCTGCACTGCACGTTCTGCCCTTCGAGCCAGTTCGTGTTCAAACTCTTGCCACAATTCGGATTCAATTTGGCGTCGAAGGACGGGTTCTAAATCAAGTTGAACTTGCGCTGCAATCTGTTCATACATCTCAGATTGGACGCGAGCGGTGGTTTCAACCTCTGCGACTTGGATGTATTCTTGGAGTTCAGCCAGTGAGTATTTTTGAGTGCTGTTTTCGGCCTCATGCCGCAGAACTTCTGCATTGACAATCCGTTCAATTTCTTTCATCAGTCGGGCGACGATGCTGATCTCCCACACATCCCTCGGGTGCGGTGTATCCATGTTCGTTGCTGTGTTATGCAAGGTCTGAACAATCCGGGCCCTCACCGGATTGCCTACTTCGAAGTCTCGAGCGCCCGAAACAAAGCCAACCAAGGCTTGGAGCCATTCAGATTGGTCCATAGGATGGCCACAACCAGGGCAAGTAACACCCTCGGTAGGAGGTGGCGCCTCTGGGGATGGAGTTTCAACGAGTTCCGTCTTTCGCTTGCGTCGTTTCGGCTCTGGATTTTGGTCAAGATCAAACGACATCGTGGAACCAAACGTTGATTTTTTTGAGACCGGATTGTTACTCATCTTGGGTAATTTTTAATCTTTTGCTGATAAAAAGATATTCCCGTCAAATAGGAAAAAGCCCCAAATTTATCTGTAATCGCGGTTTTCCGATGCTTTGCACCATCAAATACCTAAATCATACTCGCCTGATGCAAGCATGCCTTCGAAGAGAAATGGTCCAGCTGGAACGACAGCAGCAATGAATCCATGAACCAAAGCTGTGATGTTCCAATGCTTTCCAACTCCTGCGAGTAAGAGACCGATGTAAGCAACGAATAAACCACCATGAATTGCACCGATGAGGCTGACCATTTCGGGGTCACCTGCAATGTACTTCAGAGGCATCGCATAGCCCATGAGGATGAGGAATGAGAACCCCTCAAGATAACCAACAAAGGCGATCAGAGATTTCATTCTTTGACCTCAACCATTGGGCGGCTGGAACCACAGGCAGGACATTCTTGCTCTTCCAATCCATCATAGACGTGCTTACACGCAGGGCAGGTCGCAGAGAGTTCCATCTTACCCATCGATTCCACTGCTTCGCCTTGAAGGGAAAGATAGCCACTGTCAGCATTACCAACAGTGTAGCGTCCAGCACCACCTATTCGGACAAGCAAATCAGGAGGCAACGTGACCGTACCAGTTTCATCGATGATGAGTTCACGGTCTTTCCCAAGGTTTTCGACGTCGACATCAGTGCCGTGTTCGGCGACAAAACGTCCATCGCGAAGTTCGAGTGAACGGTTGGCGAACGCTGCAACTTCCTTGGAGTGAGTCACGATCAAGAAGGATACGCCATCGTTTTCGTGAAGGTCCTTGAACAGGGAAAGCACTTCTCTGCCAGTTACCGGGTCAAGTGCCCCGGTTGGCTCGTCTGCCAAAATTAACCGAGGGCTTGTAATGAGGGCTCGAGCGATGGCAACTCGCTGTTGTTCTCCACCACTGAGCATCATTGGCAAAGCATGAGCACGGTGTAGCATACCAAGACGCTCGAGCATTTTATCCGCTAATTTGAGGGCTTTTCGTGAGGATACACCTTGGTGGCGGAGCGGTTGAGCCACATTGTCACGGGCGTTCAAATTCGGCAAAAGGTTCCCTTCTTGGAAAATAAACGACACTGTCTTTTGACGCAATTCAACCAATTCCTGACCGGTCAAGCGAGTCATGTTCTTGCCAACCAAAGACACCGATCCTGCACTGGCTTTCATGAGCCCGCCGAGGCATTTCATCAGGGTTGACTTGCCTGAACCTGAAGGGCCAACAACAGCAATGGCTTCACCTTCCTTCATATCGATATGAAGTCCTCGAAGTGCAACGACGTTTCCGTCTTCTGCCTTCGATTGGTACACGTGATAGAGGCCATCTGCTTTCAAAATACTATCCTTCATGCTTCATTCCCCCTTGAGCACACTTGCTAAGTCTGACTTTAATGCCCGGCGAGTGGTCACCAGAAGCGCCACCACAACTGCAGCGAACACCGCAAGTGATACCAAAATGATCTGCGACCACGGATAGACAAGGGTCCGTTGGATGGTGGTTGTGGAGCCACCGAAGATTTGGAAGATGAACCCAAAGACGTCGAAGAAACCATTGAACGACAAGGCGAGTCCGACACCGAGAACGATACCAAGCGCCATCGAAACCATCACGATCGATAGAATCTCAAACAACACCAAGCGAATGATTTGGTTTGGTGAAGCACCGATCGCTTGTAGGACTGCAAGTTCTTTTTGCCTCTGACTCAGTACAAGTGAGAGGAAGACGAAGCTCGAAGCGACTGCTGCGATGCTGGCTACAACGAATTGAAGAGAAAGCAATCCAGGTGTGCCGAAAATCAAACCGCCATTACGCTCAACACTCTTGTGGGTACTGGCCCAATCTTCAACGCTTGAGACTCGGGCATCTGCTGAGATCTTGGAGCCCAAAGCCTCGAGCGCATCACCCTCAATGCCATCGACATCAACAATCCATGTCGTGGAGGTGTAATTGTCAACTTCGTCGTCACCAACCAGTGTACGCCATGAGGCTTCACCGATAATGAGTGAACCAGAAGCAGTAGCGGAATTGACACCGGGGATGTATTCGTGATTCCCCATGTAGTACATGTCTGCCGAGTATGGTGTGGTGATGATGCGCACCGTGGTGTCAGCCAAGAATAGAGGTTCAGCAAGCGGTGGTGGTACGAGAGAAGCACCTGATGCACAGGCAGTCTCATCCGCAGCCGAACCGTCTGGGCAGGTTGCGTTGGTCAATATTGCTTGAGAGAGGTCAAAGAATCCAAACGCGCCCTCAAGGTTGGCATTTGTGAAATCGGTGCCTTGAAGCGAGTCGCCCATGAAGTTGACAAGTACAGTATTCTGCAAGTTAGCACCTCTGAAATTGGCGTAGGAGAGGTCAGTGTTGACAAGAATTGCTTCGCTGATGTTGCTTTCTGCAAAATTAGAACCGGAGAAATTGCCATCGGAGAGATCTACTCGGCCAATATCTCGTCCGCTGAGATCTTGGCCTGAGAGGTTCAAGTTGGACCAGTCACTGTCCATCAATCGAGTGTAGGCATCAAACAAAGCCATTGGATCGGATTCATTTGAACCGCCCGTAGTGAAATTGAATTCGATTTTCTCCCAAACCAGGGTCAATGTTTCCGACTTCTCATCGTCTGGCTTCAGCAATTTGTCGTTGAGACGGTTTTCGTCACCGCCTCGACCAGAACCTGCCAAGTCGAGGGAATAAGCAGCGTCTTCTCCAGCACTAAAGCCGCCTGCAGCGTACGCAGCCAACGCATTTTCGACACTTGTGCCTGGAAGTGCTTGATCGCTCCATCGCAAGACATCTGCGTTGTTGTCGAGCAGAACATATGTCGGTAACGTATCGCCGCCACTGCCGTCTGCCAAACCAATCTCGGGTACAGTGGTAGCCACTGGAGTAACGCTGTTGGTGGTAAATTCACCCACGAGTCCAAGCAGTGCCGTTTCATTGAGCGGTTGTTCTACTGTAATTTGGAGGTCAGAACCAACTGTTGCGTCGACCGTCTTTTCGTCGACAAGAGTACCTGTGTAGCCTTGAACTGCAGCAAGGGTGACAATCGATAACGTCAGCAACATAATGACGGCCAGACGGTTCACTGATTCGGCTGAACCAGACCCTTTCAGACCGCGCTTGACGTCTTTGAGCAGCGGTGTTCGTCCGAAGATCACTTGCATGATTTGTGGTCCACGGGCCCCAATCCGGCCCAGCAAGAGCGCCCCACCAATCCACAAAGCAAATGGCCCGAAGATGTTGATGAGACCCTCAAAGAAGAAGTTGGAAACAAGGCCATCCTCGCTGCCGTTGGCTTCCAACCATGTGTCGCCTACTGCGAGCATGCCGAAGAGGAAAGCAAGCCAGTGAAGCCAACGCTTTGGCTCTGCAGCTTGTGTGGTTTTTCGGACCCCTTCTTCAATTTCCAGTTCGATGAATTGACGGGCTCGACTTCGTCCAAACAGCAACGCAAGTCCGAGTGTGGTCACTGCTGTGAAGATGGTCGCACCAACTGAAAGCGTTGGATTGACATCAAAGTCACCCATTCTAAACTCCATGAAACCAACCGCCGATAAGACGATTGGAACGGCAAACATAGCCAACAAATAGCCTGCTAGCCAAGCGACTGAAGACATGACAAACAGTTCGAGGAGCACCATGCCTTGGAGGCTTTGACCATCTGCACCAATCACGCGATGGATACTGATTTCACGCCGCCGTTGTTCGAGGGAAAGCACGAGTCCGTAAATCAAAACCGAGATTGAGAGGAAGACGATTGGAATCATGATGATATAATCGAAAATTTGAATCAGACCAAGGAAGATGTTGAGGAACAAAATAGTTCCACTGATGATGTCGGTGTAGTAGAGTTCAACCTCTTCATCCGTGTACGAACCGTCTTGTACATCCGTGCCGAGTGCTTCCAACCATTCGGCTGCATCAGCAGTCGATGTTGTCGGTAGCGCTCCTCGATCAATGGTTGCACCAAGGTACATGTGATCGTTGTCCATCAGCACACTGCGTTGCTCTTCTGTCATCACTTCCCAAGTTGAAAAGATGGGATTAAACGGAAGGGTTGGGTTACCGAAATCCCATGGCTCATAGATCCCCATCACGGTGAGGTTTTCAACCGTCATCGACATTCTGCAGTACATCATTTCGTTGTTTTCGGGTGTGATTTCACCAGCACAATTGTCTTCTGTAACCGTGCCTTCAAAGATCGTTGATTCATCCACGACATAAGCAAAGGTGAGCGAATCAAGGACATCGCCTACATTGGCTTGGGCTTCGCTGGCGATGGTGGAAGGAAGAATCACACCACGGTTGGCACTCATGTTTTCAGGAGTTGGCCATTCACCTGCTCCCGCAATGATGTTTTCACTGTACCTTTCAGCAAGCTCTCCATCGAAAGCCTCAGGTCCATAGAAGCGAATTGCTCGCTTATCAGAAATAGGCGGACCGGCTTCAGCCGCTTCCGGATAGTCGAACGTAACGTTGCCCCAATACGGGTTCGCATCATCCGTTATGATCCTCATTTCAAGTGGTTGAGCGACCACGAAGTCGATGTTGAACAAACCTGCACTATGGATGCCTTGACGGCCTAGCACAAGTGTGCAGTCACTGAATTGTGAAAATTCTTCACGTAATTCATCGCATACTTCGACCATGGTCGAGGTGTTATTGGACCATCCAGAGGCGTTTTCAACAGGTGTTCGAGCGTATTCGATCTTTGCATCCAAAGGTTCAGATTTGAGCGATTCCTCAAAGAAGAGTTGGGACAAACCAACACCATAAGCCAGCACAGTCGTAATGACAAGTGAAGCAAGGAAAACACCCGCAACAACAGCCAGACCTCGCTCCTTTCCACGCCATGCACCTTGTCCTGCGAGGCGTAGGCGGCTGGGAAGTTCGATGGCCTTGTGCTTGAATCGGCCGAAACGAGAGCGACCAACAGAGAAGTCAGCCTCTTTCAAATCATCTTGACGTTCACTCATTCTTCCTCGCCTCCTTCTTCATCATCGAGGCCCCAAGCAGAACGGATGTCCGACGCTTCGGTTCGACCGTCATTGAGCAGTAACATTCGGTCTGCGTTTGAGGCCAAATCTGGATCGTGCGTCACCATCAGAATGGAGACTGGATTGACTTCATCGTGGCAGAGTTCCTTGAATAACGCCATGACTTCTTTGCCACTGGCGATGTCAAGGTTTCCTGTCGGCTCGTCTGCAAGTAAGACTGGTCGGTTTCCAGCGATGGCTCGAGCGATGGCCACACGTTGCTGTTGACCGCCAGAAAGCTGGTCTGGGATGAAATGCATTCGATCACCAAGACCGACTTTTTCCAGTGCAACCATTGCTGCCTGGACCGCCTCATAGGACTGCATACCAGAGAGTTCGAGGGCCATCGCAACGTTGTCAACAGCAGTGAGGTTGTCCAAAAGGTGAAAATCTTGGAAAATCCAACCGACCGATTCTCGACGTACATCAACCACTGATGATGGGTTTTTTGTGCCATATTTTTTGTCACCGAGTTCGATTGAACCTGAATCACCAGCGAGGAGGCCTCCAATGATGTTGAGTAGCGTTGATTTTCCAGACCCAGATGGACCCATCAAGGCTACCATTTCACCTTGTTTGATGTTCATATCCACGCCTTTGAGGACATGCAATTTGTTTGACCCTGAGCCAAATGATTTGGTAAGATTGGTGACTTGCAACAAAAGTGGCCTCTCCAGTGTTTTATTTTTCAAGCACTGAATATATCAATGGATGTTTGGGTAGCCCATGGAAAATAAGTGTTTCAAAACCAGTTTTTAGAAACGATTCATGGCTCATAGCGTCCATAAATCAACAAAGCTAGCGCTGGGTCTCGCAGC
>CBFIIS010000038.1:0-16377 GCA_965662715.1 Candidatus Poseidoniaceae archaeon
CATTGCTGTCTGTGTAGTTATAATCAGTACCGAAGTAGGTAAAGTTGAATCCATCCGGCATTGGGATGTTATCAGCACACTTGTTAGCCCATGTGTTCCAGTAGTAGCTGGATGCACAGTAGTAGCCAGATGGGGTGCCACCTGAGGAACCCATGATGTCAGATGCATCAGCGTTCACCAATCCAGAGAGTCCACGGTCAAACGACTCGTAGCTGCTACCTGTCGACGAGGTCGAGATTCGGTAGTTTGCTGGGTGAGGGTTTGTACCAGTGATGTATTGTGTGCTGGTTCGGTGTCGGATGGTCTGTCCCATTGTGCGGGATTGATCCATGAATCCGACAGTAGCAGCGTCGTAAGAAACGGTACAAGCATCATCGTACTTGAACTCGATTTCATTGGTCACGTCGTAGAAGACTGCCTGGTAGGTACAGACGTCAGTGGTTCGGTAACCCATGTCTCGCCATTCGACGATAAACATCTTGTTCGGGTCACCAACACTGAACGATTCTGTCGAGGTGGTCATCATGTTAACTCCAGAAGGAACGGATGAAACGTCTTGAGCCTTCATGTAGTATTCCACAGTGTCTCCACGTTCTAGGTCTTCAATGTCTGCAGACCAATCACAGTTGGAGAGTTGACACTCAGCACGGGTGCTGCTTGACTCTTGAGTCATGACAACGGCGGTCCATGCACCAGCTGTTCCACCGTCAGGTGTAACTCTGTAGTACATGGTTGGACCAACGCCTGCCGAGGTGCTCACGTTGAGGCCTGCGGCTGGGTCACCAGCATCAGCAATTGCTGCGGAGATCGTTCGTGACTTGCTGTGGGAATCAGCAAGAGCAGAATGGGTGAATTCAGGTTTGAACGTATCTGGGGTTGGTGCAACATTACCAATCTTGTAGGTGACATCACCAGTTGAGGCCATTCGGCCGTAGTAACCCATGGCGAGGGCGAACCCGCTCCATCGGTAATTGGTGGTTCCGCTCCATGATCCTGCGTAGTAGTACGCAGAGGAACAATAGTCGTAGGAACTGTATGGGCTGCGCCAGAAGTAGGTGAAACCATTGCTGGTCACACAAAGTCGGTTAGCGTTTGTTCCAGCACCGCCAGTTTCGTTACCGAATCCGAACTTACCAAACATGCCACCGTAATCGGCGCCGAGTGTGATCTTGTAAGCCTGTGTGTATCCATAGGATCGGCTGCTGTCAGCGGAGGTACCGCCGGTCAAAGGCGAATCGATTGAAGGCGATGTGCCGATTCCGACCATTCCAAAGGCGTTTGCTGTGCTGTCGTAGAGGAACATGAGGTTCATGCCTGGTCCGTTAGCAGCAGAGATGGTGAGGTATCCACCATCATCCTTGTGAAGGTTGTCGAGGTTCGAGCGGGTGCCTCCCATACCATTGTATCCAGAGGATGCAGTGGTTGTGTGTTGAGCAATCCAGTTTGCATCAAAGTAGTCCGACGTCGTGTAGAAGCAAGAGCTGCTACCGGTACCACAGCTCGAAGTGTCGAATTCAAAGTAGAATTCGTTGTTCGAGTCGAAGTGGGTCATTTGTCGGTCGATGTATTGGTTTGCTCCTGGCGAGAAACGGTCGCTTGCATGCACATCTGTCGTGAGCACAGTCAACTTCTTTGCATCGCCTGCATCTGTCACATCGTCAACTGCGAAGTAGTACGGAGTTGGTGTGGTTTGGGAACCTGTGAGAGCAGGATCGTATCCAACGTTAGCACCGTTTGCGACGTTGAGGTCTTGGTACTTCCAGTAGTATTCGACGTAGTCACCAGCCGAAATGGTTGGTGTTGTTGCCTTGAATCGGCACTCTGACGAGGTCGTGCTGCATGTACCAATGCTTGTTGCTGTCACGCTGCTGTAGGAACCATTGTTCAATGCGTAGTGTAGAGTTGGTGCGTTTGCAGATGTGGTGTCAATTCCAGACATATCAGTAAGGGTCGTAAAGAATGTTCGAGCGCCTTCGACAAAGGAAGTGATTCCTGAGTATGGAACGAATCCGGAGATCGGTGCATCAGAGTCAGTACCACCAGAATAGGTGATTTCAAGATACGAATTGGTCGAACCGCTGTTGGAGGTTCGGCTGTATAGGTAAGTTGATGTCGTAATGTGTTGGCCGAGGCCGACGGTTCCGGAATTGGTTTGTGCAGATGTGATGTAGGCTGCAGCTGTGTTCGTTGAGGAAGCACAGGATGCGGCAGAAGTACAGATGTCTGCAGTCTTCCAGCCGTTGCTGCCAATCGAATATGTATCGAACACGTTGCTGTTCCACAAGGATGTAATCATTCGACGGGAGTTAGCAGAGTTGTAGCTACTTCCAGTCAAAATTTGACTTGCAGAGAGCGAACCTGAACATGTCGCGGTTGGCATGGTGTGAGAGTAAGCCGAAAGCGTCGGCGAACCACAGTCTTCCAACACCACGGCCTTGATGGAGGTGGTGGTGGAACCAGATCGGTATGAGAGGTACTGCTTCCACTTGATGGCATCAACGGTAGCTCCGCTCGGCAATTGGTTGCTCGAGGAGAACGTGTAGCGGTGCCAAGGCATGTAGCGCATTTGCGAGTAGTATCGGTAGGTGTAGCGAGTGGTGCTTGAGTAGCAGTTTCGGTAGTATCGGTAGCAGTATCCACCAGCGTTGCTGTAAACCTTGATGGTTGGGTCGATAGCAAGTGGGAACACACGATCTTCGGACATCAACCAATCAGCTTCCACTGCGGTCGTGATGATGACCTGTGGGCCGAAAACTTGGATGAAGAAAGTAGCCGTGTATGGTGCTTCCGAGCCTTCTTCAACAACAAGAGGGACTGGGATCTCAGCAAGGAGTTCGCCAGTCTCAACATGTCGAATGTGAAGAGCTTCCTGGGTTTGGGTCATATCCTCGCCGAGTTTTTCATCTCCGAGGTAAAGAGCAAATCCGGATGGAATTTGCATTGCTTCTGATAGACCGAACCATGCTGCATCAGGCTCAAGCACAGGTCGCTCGCGGATGACGAGGTTCTGCTTGAGTTGTGTCGACTCGACCGTGTAATCAAGGTCGAAGCCTTCTCCAACAGGGTACCTTAGGACGTTTCCACCAACAGCGACGCCTTCTTCAGAAGGTACGACGTGATATGGTTGTGGCATACTGCCAGTGTCGTCCAAGGTCACGACCATTGGGGCAATGCCCGTAATGATGGGGTCTACAAATTGGTTTGGTTGTACTGCAACACCATACGCCATTTCAGAAGAGAAATGCGTTGTGTATGTGTTTTCAGTAACTTCCCAACCGTTTGCGGTAGCAACGACATTCAAATCAATGTCTTCCCATGCACCACTATCATCCATGAAGTGGACTGGCGTTGCGTGGTTTAGCTGCGCAAACTTGCCGTCTTCAGTGACGTAGGTCTTGGTCGTTTGGTCTCTCATGCCGATCAGTTCATCGGATGGTTCATATTCATAGTCAGCGTTCTTAACAGCTTCAGGCAAAGCAAAGATATCACTCTCTGCTGTGTCGTTTGAATCAACAAACTCCACGTCGCTTGCGTTGTTGTCGACGAACCCAGCCATAGGCATGAGGGCCATCAAAGCGCACAACAACAGTGCGATGCCAATGCCGCTGTAGACTGACGTGTTCTTGGTTTTCTTATTTCCCAACATGTGTCATTCACCCATACGGATTGTATGCAAAGCATCCCACGCTCTGCACCCCTTATAGGAGTTGGGGTACGAAATATTTGAATTCAAGGATTGAGATACATTATGCATGTGCTATACTGAGGGCTAGAAACCTCTATTTCTGTGCGCACTTGCCATACATCACGATCTGCAAATGTTCCTCAAATTTTTGTGCAATCTGAGCGCTACAACCGAGCTAAGAGGAACAGTCCATCGTTTAAGGTTGGCTAATTCGACATAGAAGTCAAAAATGGAACAGAAATTACACTAAAAAATAACTTTCGTGGAAAAGAAGGTGGAAAGGGCCGAGAGGGCCGTCGAAACGGCCCCCTCAGCGGCTCTTCTCCTCGTAAGGAGACGATGAAGGAAAACCTTCACTTGGGATCAGTAGTCCCAATCTTTGTTCTCGTCGTCATCATCTCCACCACGGGAAAGGATGAACGCACCAACAACAAACGCAACGAGGACAACACCTGCAATCATGCCCCAGGCAACCATTGGAATTTCTCCAGATGTTTCTTCGCCTGTGACGTTTGTTCCGTCATCAACGTTGCTTGTGTCTGTGTCACGCTGGTAATCGATGCTGTTGAGAGCTGCTGCTGCTGCAGTGTTACCTAATGCATCGACTGGAACAGCCGTGAAGTAGTAGGTGTAAGTTCCTGCCGCAGTCGGCTTGTCGATAGTGACATCTGTTGTGAGTGTCGAAGCGCAGGTCGACGGCATGTTCGCAGCGTCAAAGGTGCCGCGCTGGTAGCAGACATTCCATGAGGCAACATCGTATGTTTCACCAGTTGCGTCCCAATCGATAACCCATGTTTCTCCAGACTCAGAGACTGCGAAGTTCATTGCAGATACACCGCCGTCAACGGACTTGTCTGCTGTGACGTTGCCAACACCCTTAGGAGTGGAACATCCAACAGCGTTGCAGATTTCGACAACGACGTTGTAGTACGCTCCGTGAACGGTGTTTGAACCGGAGTAGGAGAAGGTCGAGATGCCTACGCCGAGTCCGGTTGTGAATGCGTCACTGCATCCAGCATCGCCTTCACAAATCGTGATGTCGATGCTGTCAGAATCGAGCATGGTTCCGTCAACGCCCCAGTTAAGGACGATTGCACCGCCCTTTGCAGCAGCTGCACTGAATCCAGTGATGCTTGCGTCTGGAACATCAGCTTGTGCGAGCGAACCACCCATCAACACGAGTGCACCAGCAGAGAGCACAGGGCTGTCTGCAGGGAGTGCGTATTCGAAGACTTCTGTTGTTGCATCAAGATCGCTTGATTCAGAAGCAATCAAGGTCCACAATCCTGCATCTGTGACATACCATAGAGAGGTTGCTCCGAGATCCTTTGCCACGGTGACTTCCATTGATTGCTCAAGCACGTCGGATGCGGTGAAGGTACTACCCGGTGCGTAGTCCACAGCGCCAACAGCGCTGTATGTTCCTGAGTATCCAGGAAGTTCCTTGTTCTCATAGTTCGAGAGATCTGCATCAGTAGCGGAGACAGAGAAGGCGGACGGTAAGAAATACTTGATTGCGTATGACACTGTGATTCCGGAATCGGTTGTAGCAGAGCCACCGCCGTTGTTCCATATGTTCAACATCAGTTCTTGACTTGTAGAGCCGCCGTTGGAATCATAAACAGTGAACGAGACTGGGAAGACTGTCACATATGAGTCCAAGATTGGGACTGAACAGGTCTGTGCTACATTGGAGCGTTCGCAACCTGGCAGTTCCACACCTGCGTTCGACCATGAGTACTCAAGGCCAGCTGCGGACGGATCATCGACATCGAAGACAGTTGCAGTCATCTGCAATGGTTCTTCTTGACCTGTGAACAAGTCACCCTCATTCATGAGGTCAAGCGACAAAATCATTGGATCATTGTTTCGAACATCCACAGTCATGCTTCGGTCGTTGTTTGACGGTCGAGCATCATTGGTCTTTCCTTCCATAACCAGAGTGGCTGCAAAGGTGTGCTCACCAGCATCGAGGTCAATCATCATGCAAGCATAGCCGTTCAACTCCGCAGGTTGGTCATCAGTGCCATCACCATCCGAGTCGAATAATGAAGTTCCGAGTTCCTTGTACATGTAAGCCGGTTCAAGGCCAGACTCACAAGAATTGGCAATCACAGTTGAGATGATACCGTCTGCGTCGGAGATTGTGAGTGTAACGTTCCATTCATAGTTGACGCTTGGGTCACTGCCTCGGTGCTCAACTTCAACATGGAAGTAAGACACACCAACATTGAGGTCTGCAGGAGCGTCGTCACTCACCATGCTGGTAGGGTTACCAGTACCGTCTGCGTTGTATCCCTGGGCCACGGTCATTCGTGAAATACGGATGTCGTGATAGGTTGATTCGCTGCCCAGAATCTCATCTTCATCTGTGCTTGGGTAAGCGTCTTGAGTGAATTCTTCCTCACAAATGTTATTGATGGTTTCATTGTTTGTTGGATCAGTTTCCTCACACGAAGCAAACTGGTCGTACTGAACGTAGGTGTGAAGTTCAGCTGTGAGGCTGTAAGATGCCTCTTCAGCGGATGCATCGAAGGTAAGTTCTCCAGAGTAGGTGAATTCCGTCAAGTACGTGAGCACTGCTCGGCTATCAGTGGTAATGGTTGATGGGTTTGTTGAAACATTTTCATAGACTTCAACAACCGTTGATGTGCCCACTGTAAGGTCATAGAATTGACCTGCATTCAGGATATCTGTTCCATCATCTCCTTGAACCGCAGTGAGGTCACCGCGAGGTGTCATGCGAATCACAACATCTCGGGGGTTGAAGGTATCTGAACCGTTGGCGATCACGGTAAGCGTCCAGTCTTTGACTCCAGGACCAGATTCTGCTGCCTTGCCGCTGTCCCAAGAGAGGTCGACTTGAATATCATACCAGTTTTCGACCTTGACTTCGATGGTTTGTGCGTCGTTTCCAACATCGGCATCCAATGGTGTTTCGGCCAAAACTTCAACAATGTAATCACCAACAATTGGTGTCCATTCAATAGGATTGCCTCCGTACATGAGGACGTACTTTCCGCCACCGAGGGCATCGCCTTGCGCAAGGGAAGTGAAATCACAGAGGTTGGCGTTTCCACAGATAACATCTGTGTTTTGCCACTGCAAATCATTACCTGCGGCGTCTTTTGCCAACATGCCCACAGTGCCGCCTCCACCATCGAGGTAGACGCTGACAGTGTAGGACATCTCGCTGATGTCAACATCGCCACTGTTCTGAATGTAGGCTTCGAAGTTCGTGACTTCTCCAGCGTTCAGGGTGTTTCGACACCCTGCATTTGTACAGCTTGTTTCTTTCGGGCTTGTGATGGCGATGACTTCAGCATCTGCGCCGGAGCGAGCACTGGTTTCTTCAACATCAATTGTTTCTTGCAACTCGGCCATGTCGATGCTTGCCATAAGGCTAAGCAACAACATTGCAACGAGAATCATAGGGGTTTTTTTGTTCATATCTATACCTCCGATGGTTCGGTAATCCTTAGCACATCATGCGTCGTATTTATACTATAGGCGCAATGTTTTGTAAGGCAATCGATAAATTCTCCAATTTTATGACACCCATCATTGGCATGAAATCAAAGAATATGGCTCCGCAGCACCTCATTTGCGTTCACGGAGGAGCCGTGGCCTCACCCGTGAATTCAATTTTATCCCCCCTCTTCGTTAAATTAAACGAACCGTTGTAGAGTGTTCAAGCTTCGCGAAGTGCTGCCGAAGGCGGGACGAGTGAAGCCTTCCGTATTGGGTAAGCCGTGGCAACCATGACAAGAATGAGACCGCCCAAAACCACGGTCACAATCGATGCATACGGGAGGCTGAAACTGGCCCCTTGATCTTTCCAGAAGGTTTCATACAAGGCCCTGTGGAAGCCAACCGCAATCGCAGCACCATTCAGCATTCCCAGCACAGCAACCCAAACCACCTCGATCATAAATGTGGCCATGACCATACCACGCCTGTAGCCCAGAGCCCTGAGAATACCGATGGTTTTGGTGCGTTCGGATACAGAACGGACTGTAACAACACCAATGCCTGCAATACCGACGATGAGCCCAAGCGAAAGGTAGGCTTCAAAGATTGCCAATAAGGCCAACACAAGCGATTGAATAACCATGACATCATCAGCAATGATGGACACTTGGATACCTTCATCGTTCAGCACAGGCCCCAGCTCCTCAGAAAGTTCGGCAGTTGCCAGACGTACATCTCGAGTTTTACCCATGGGCGATCCTGTCTCATCAACTGGGTCAAACGCCTCACTTGGTGCAGCATCATCCTCGACGCTGACATACATTCTTGTGAGCCTTGCATCGAACTGTTCAATAGCGACATCATCGGAAATCCACACACCTGCAGAGAACAAGTAAGATGACTGTTCCATGAAGCCGGCGACCTTGACAATTTTGCTGTTTCCAGGATTGGAAATATCAATTAGCGAAATTGATTCTCCAATTGAAAAACTCAGCGTCGATAAACCACTGCCATCGGCTACAGATTCAAGACCGAACGAAGCGTCTACAATGACCAAATCCTGCCTGTCACTCACGGCCATCCAGACTTGTTGTTCAGTGGTGCCAAGGCTTGGATCCCATGTGTAAAGTGGAAGGCCTCCATGACTCGAAAAGTTTTCATCAAACCCTCTCAGAAGGTAGGGCATTCGATCCCCAGTCGAATCTTCAAGGAACACTTGACTTCTATGAATTCGCGCAACAGAGTCAATGACATCTGCACTTTGGGACGATATGTTCCAATCCGAGACATTGAGAGGGAGTTCAATCGGGCGTGCCCGTGAACCAGTCAAGAGGAGTTCATAATCGCCTTCTGCTTCTTCAACAAAAGAACTGGAATAGTTGTCAAATTGCTCGGCATAACCACTCAGAACGACCACTGAAAAGACAGTAATCGAAAACATGCCCATCACGACAGCTGTTCGTACCGGTGAAGAGAGAGGGTGGGCCAATGCAACTGGAAGGACGGGTCCAAAGCGTCGTGTCAATCGCTTGGATTTACCTAACCTACCGACGATGAGCGGTGCGGCGCTGGTGAGAAGGAGCACACCCGCAAAGACTTCGACAAGACCAAGCACGATGAAAGAGAGTTCGTCGGGCGTCATCCCCTGCCGTATTGGATCAAGCCCATGGAGCCCAACGGTCCAGACAAGAAGCGCCAATCCCAAGGAGGCACAGGTGTTCCTACCAGCATGGCGATGAAGGTTGGCCCATCGAGCATGACGATGTTTCAACATCGAAGGCAATTCCACAGTGAAAAACGGCAGGGTTGCTATGAGCATGCAAACTCCTGAAACCACCCACAAAAAGTAGGCGAAGGAACTGGAAAAGCCGAGCAGAGCCAAGATGGAAAGGCAGAATGCACCAGCTCCGAAAAAGAGAATCTGGCATAACACAAGTAACCACGACACGCTGTTTGATTGGACTTCTCTTCCACCCCGAAGGGCTACAACGATGTTCGTACGTGCTGTCCAAACGGCGGTTCCCCAAAGGGTGATGATGGCGAGTAAAAAGCCCCAAGCCCAACCAGCAAACAGTGAACTCCATGTCCATTCGAACAAGAATTGCCCGGAACCAACTGAAGAGAACATATTCTGGAATCCAATGCTGATGAACCAGGCAAGGCCCAAACCAACCAATGAACCAACCACGCCTGACAAACTGGCCACCATTGCCCCTTCCATGACAGCAAGAGAACGAGCATCGGATTGTGACATACCGAGCGACCGCAAGGTTCCAAACTCCCCTCGCCTCGCCTCAGCCAGCATAAGTACAATGGTCAACACCAAGAGCACTCCTGCTGCGATGGTGAATGAACCAAAGACAAGGAACATGGCTGCAAGGACGCCTGAAGACTCAGAAGCTAATGCAGCAGCATCGACTTTCACCGGCCGAACGGCGAGATTCAAATCTTCAGCATCTGCTCGGTCATCAAACCAACTGCGCACGCCCTCCGCACCCACAGCGTCATTCTCTTGAGAAAGCACAACCAAACTTCGCTCATTTTCGCCGGCTGAGGCCAATTGTTCGGCATCGCTGAGGCTTACAAAGCCAAGAACAACTGGATCCAATTCAGAAAGCCCTTCAAGCCCTTCGATTTCTGAATAAGAACCGGAATAGGTGAGACGGTAGGCGTCGTTATCACCGAAGGCGTAAGGAATCAGCCCTTTGATCCAAAACGAATCTACGTCTTCAATGAGATTGAGTTCGAGAAGCCTTTGGCTGACTTGTATTGTACTGTTATCCGCAGTAATTGGAGCGTTTGATCCTCCGAAAGCAAGCAACATTTGTGGCATTGTTCCAAAACCACCAGCGCTGGAAAGGACTGGTAAACGAATCGATTCGACCAATCCTGAGGTTGGATCCCAACGAAGTAAACCATCTTCAAAGGTACACCAATACTGATTTGGAGATGAAAGATAAAGCGATGCCCCATCATTGCAACGGTCATGCTGATTCATGATCTCTGGGCTCACAGTTTCATTTGGCCAATCATCGAGAGTATGTGGTTCAAACGAATCATCGATAGATACCAAGGATGTACTGTAGCGTTCAACTGAGAGAAGGCCCTCGATTTCGAGGTAAATTCGATCATCGATGATCAGTTCTATGTCGACGATTTTGGAGGGGATTGGGAGTTCCAACTGATGTGAAACATGGGTTGACAAGTCTGTCGAGAATTGATGGAGAACGATTGAGGAATTTGTTTCTTCTACCGACCACCAATCACCATTGAAATGCGTAACAACATGCATGACTCCAGAGGAATCATACACCGCCCATTCCTCATCATCCACCTCATCTTCGAAACCAACCACAAGTCCGGTGGTGTGTGCAGCAATACCGTATTGGCCACCAAAAGAAAGCGTGAAATCATGCAAGGTTTCACCCTCTGATGCACGCCAAACCCAGGCTTCGCCATTCCCGTCAATCTGGAAACCAAAACCAGAATCACTTGCATGCCATAGCGCTCTCTGCCCTTCATCCAATGTATGGATTGCGTTTGATGCAAGGGTGAGCAATGGCTCATCGTTATGTTCTACATCGATCAGAGGAACTTGAAGAACTTCCATCATGGAGGTCATTCCTAATTCCGTCAAATTTGAGCGAAGGGCAAGCACATCATCGCCAGAAAGTCGCCCTAAGCCACGCTCTGAGGAAACAGTGATCGCACCCGTGGCTTCGTCTGTGGCAATCGAGAGCCCAACATCTTCAGCAAGCATCACCGAATCA
Source organism: Candidatus Poseidoniaceae archaeon (assembly GCA_965662715.1). Lineage (GTDB taxonomy): Archaea > Thermoplasmatota > Poseidoniia > Poseidoniales > Poseidoniaceae > MGIIa-L1. Next base: position 10,927 of record CBFIIS010000038.1, read on the forward strand.
AGATGATGTTCGATGCTTTCGACAACTGCGTTAATGGCAGGTGCCTCGTCGTTTACATCATCGACTGCATAGTAAATGGTATTGAGTTGACCCTCCATTCCTTGAAGCCGTTGGGCCGTGGATAAGTCGGTGAACACCGCTGGTGCTGATGTTCCTGCAGCAGCACCTTGACCCGAGTTTGAAACAACCTCCAGTACTGTGGCGATTGAGGTGGAACGCTTGCGTTGGTTTTCTTCGGTGACATACCATCCCAGTTCAATCGTCTCGCCTTGGCTGAGTTCCAGTTCATCCGCCAACACTTGATTGACCACGATGTGAAGCGGAAGATCTTGACCGTTGACCGACCCAATATCTCCATACCTTACGCCATTGTTCTCACCAATTTTTGGCCATACTTCCAGTCCATCGATCGAACTGTTGAATGCTAACCATGTGATGCTTGGAAGAGAGCGCTCTTTCGCTTCAACACTCACTCCAGCAATCAAACCTTGTTGTTGGCCGAGCATGACGTTATTGAGGTCATCATCTGACTGGAGACGCGTCCAAACATCATGAGCGATGGATTCACTTATGGCAACACGTTCCCCGGTTGAAAGGTCTAAACCAGACACGGTGATATCGGTCTCACCCCATGCGCCTTCAATTTCGTACTGGACGGTCGCATCAAGAGAATCACCAACCACAAGCGACGAAGTGATGATCGCAGATGCGATGATCAACCCAAGCATGAGAAGGGCAGCTTGCCTTTTCCTACGAAGAACGGTCTCACGGGCAATCCTCCATACGACGAGACGCTGGGGAACCAAGAGTGGTTGAACAAAAATCATTGAAAGAAGTCCAAATGAAAAAGCACCTACAAAGCGTGTTCCACCTTCAACAGAGAAGGCGGTCAGAAGAGCGAACGCTAAACCTCCATCGAGAATTGGGACCAGAAGTAAACCTATGCCTGAAATCAGACTGATCTTATGAGTTCGAGTAAGTCCCCATGTTGCACACCCTGCCACAATGGTCAGGGCAACGAACAAGGCAACAAGGGATACGAACAGAGTTATTCCTCCTCACGCAGAAGGCCTTGATGAATGATTAAACCATCATCCATCTTAATCACACGGTCACACAATTCTGCGATCTTGGAATCGTGAGTGACGATGAGAAACGTTGTGTTTTGCTCGTTATTCAATCGCTTGAGCAGTGTTAAGACCTCAGCTGAAGTTTTTGAATCAAGGTTTCCAGTCGGTTCGTCACAAAGGATGACTGAGGGCCGATGAACTATGGCGCGTGCGACAGCGACCCGTTGCTGTTGGCCACCAGAAAGTTCGGCGGGTCGGTGTTGGCTTCGCTCTCCTAGGCCGACATCATCGAGCGCCTCAAGAGCACGTATTCGTGCTTCAGCGGCGCCGACTCCGAGCAGGAGAAGTGGGAGTTCGACGTTCTCTACTGCAGAAAGCACTGGAAGGAGATTGAAGTCTTGGAAAATGAAACCAAGGTGCTTCGAACGCATGGATGTTCGCTCGTTATCGTTGATCCCAAACAGCGGTTGATTGTTGATCATAACCCCCCCTGCTGTGGGCTCATCAATCCCTGAGAGCACATTCAGAAGGGTGGTCTTACCACATCCAGATGGACCCATTACAGCAACCATTTCACCAATATTGAGCGTCAAATTGACACCACGAACGGCCTCGATCGTTGAAGAGCCAGAAGCATAGAGTTTCCATACACCTGTTGCTTCCATTGCTGCGCTCATACATCGAGGAGGACCGAGTGCGTTGATAAACTACCGCTTGAAACCCTAATTCATGGATGGTCAAGGCCATGGAAGTGTTCGAGTCATAGCCTTTGGCCCGCTGGCTGAATTTCTTGGCTCACGGAGCCATAAAGTGGACTTGCTCAAAGACATGAGCATCGAAGATGTTGTCAACGATTTAGGTGCCGAGCAATGGATCGAAAAAGGGCTCGTCGTGGCCCTCAACGGAGAACATTGCCCTCTTGACATCCATCCATCAAATGGCGATGAAATAGCGCTCCTCCCACCTGTATCGGGCGGTTGAACACGCCTCGTCCCACCTTCATGGCCGAAGCCTTCAACACCCTCGGCCTTCACCCACACACTGAGGAAGCGTCATGATTGGTGGCTTGGGTCCGTTGGAAATGTTTGTTCTAGTCGCGGTGTTTTTCATATTATTCGGCGCAGAACGACTGCCGAAAATGGCAAACGCTCTTGGACGCTCAAAAGGCGAATTCCAGAAAGGGCTCGCCGACACAACCCGTGCGATTGATCCAACAAAGGCCATCGAAGACATGGAAGCAGGTGGACGAACTGCTGAGCAGCGCCTCTTTGAGCGTGCAAAAGCAGTTGGTATCGAACCTGCCGGCATGGAAATGACTGAGCTTGAAAAGAAGGTGAAGGCGCTTGAAGGCCTTTCTTCTGAAGAGTGATTTACCGCACTCGTTTCACATTCATTGGTGAGCCACAGACCTCACAACTTGCGACTGAACCTTTTTTGGTGCGATCAACTGTTGGCGGAACTGGTGTTGTCGCTCTGCAACCAGTGCACCTCAATTCCCACTTCCAAACCTGCTTGGCACCGGCGGTACCAACAGACTGCGTCGGGCGATCAAGGAATTGCATTGTGTTTTGTAGTCTGTAATCATCAGTCACAAGTGTAGCATCCAAAGCAAGTGCGAGGGCAAGCACATCAAGATCTACATCTGAAAGCCTCGGTAAATCCCCACTCTGTGCGGCTGCTTCTCTCGCAGCCTGCAGCCACGCTGAGGGTACTTCTCTCCATTCGATGGAATCAAGTGATTGCACGAGAAGTGAACGTTGCGATGACACTCGTTCCAATTCGACTTGCTGGCTCATGGCACATACGCCATCTGCCAGTTGAACCACTGGCCAATGGAGCAGCGCCGCCGTATCGAGAACCCGCATACAACCGACCACCTGTGAACATACTCCATGAACTCACCGCTCACCCACACCTTCATATCAAGGTGCAATGAGTTTCATCCATGTCATGGAAGGAATCCATCCTGGATGCCTTCGAAGTCTTTGGTCCACTGAGTCTGGCCATGGTATCATTTACTGAAGCCATCATTCAGCCTGTTCCACCGGACATTGTGTACATTCCAATGCTGGCGAATGACATTGGGAAAACCGAAGTCGTCCTCGGGCTCTGGTTAGTCATCACTCTCTCTTCTGTTCTTGGTTCGCTGGTCGGATACTTCATTGGGCAGCGTTGGGGGCGGGCTCTCATTGAACGGTTTGGTTCAACATCACATGTTGAAAAGTTAGAAGCCCTGACGCAACGCTATGGCACATTGGGGATTTTCATCGCCGCTGTGTCACCAATTCCATACAAGGTGTTTGGATGGGTTGCAGGCATGGGAGAGATGCAAAAGAAACCGTTCCTGATCGCAGGCTTTCTCGGAAGAGGGCTGAGGTTTGGACTCGAGGCGATTTTAATCGGCATATATGGACAACAAGCCTTCGATGCCATGATGTGGTTCCTGGACAATGAGATTCTCCTCGCTGTGCTCCTTATTGTTGCATTTGGTGTGCTCTTAGCAGCATGGAATTGGTGGAACAGTTTAGAAATTGAAGCAAAGCAAAGCAGTTAGGTGCCACGCTTCTTTGTGTGAGGCTGAGGCGACCTGCGAGCGAATCATTATGAAGGGGTGGTTGGTGGATTGCCTGTCGCTCGTGTGGTGTAGCTAGGTCCATCATAGTGGGTTTTCATCCCGCCGACCCGGGTTCGAATCCCGGCACGAGCATTCACTAAAAAAAATGGCCCGCAGTGTGCCTTTTAGAATTTTTTAAAACACGAAATGTGGGCGTTCAAGCGAGTGTTCCATTTTGGTAATCAAGAACTGCTTGGTGAATTTCTTCCCTCGTATTCATGACGAAAGGACCGTACCTTGCAATCGGTTCGTTGAGCTCTGGACCAGCAAGGATGAGCAGTTCTGCATCTTCGTTCGTGGCCTCGAGGAGCACCTCGTCACCGTCGTTCATCAAGCCTAATTGTCCATCCTGAACAGTTCGACCGCCGAGTTGCACGCTGCCTCCGAACACGTAGACCATGCCGTTGAGACCTTGTTGTATCTCTTGCACATGGGCACCGCCCTGTTCAATTTTAAGATGGATGTAGGTGATGGGGATCACGGTATCGATCACCGCTTTGACGCCCATTGTTTCACCTGCGATGACGTTCGCCCAAACTTTACCATCCTCAGAGCGAACATTAGGAATCTCCTTGGCAGGGATGTCTTGGTACCTTGGTGGCATCATTTTGTCCTTGGCGGGGAGGTTCACCCATATTTGGAACCCATGCGTCGTACCACCAGTTTTGTAGAACTCGTCTTGAGGCAATTCCGAATGAATGATACCTCTTCCTGCAGTCATCCATTGGACATCACCTGGATTGAGATCACCTTCATTTCCTGCGCTGTCTTTGTGCTGCATAGCACCTTGAATCATGTAGGTCACCGTTTCAAAACCTCTGTGAGGATGAGACGGCGCTCCAATGGCAGAGTATGGATCCCAGTGAACTGGACCCATTTCATCGAGAAGCAAAAAGGGACTCATCAGTGAACCCATGGCAGCAGGCCGACGTACTGGAAAGCCTCCACCTTCGAGCACTGTGTGTGTTGGCACCGTTGTTTTCAACGTTCTTCGATTCATTGAATCACCCCTTGGACAAGTGCTTCAATTGTTTTTGTGTTAAGGGGTCGTTTCGAGTTGATAATCGCAACTCGCCCAAGGACGTTGGCACCTAGGTGAGAAAATTGAATCCTCATCGATGTCATCAAATTGTGTCCACCACCACCACTATGTGTAGCGAGGGCCACTGGTTTACCGTTGAAGTGTTGACGGAAATCTTCAGTGCTTGTGGAAAGCCAGGCAATGAAATTGTTGAGCACTGGTGGCATCGAGCCGTTGTATTCTGGAGCGCATACAATGATCCCTGAAGCATGTTCTACCTTGAGTGCTGCGTCCTCAAAAAGGAGTATGTCAGGGTTCGTTTTTTCCAACTTTGCTGTGTACAATGGCAAGTCGAGTTCGTCAAGATGGATGGTTGTCGATTGCGCTCCTGCATCGGCGATGCATCGCTCAAATTCTTCAGCGAGCACCACGTTTTTACCAGACGATGCGACAAGGATTGTTATCTGTTTCACAGAGGTGGTACACGACCACCCCTTCTTTAAGTCAAGGTACCAAATTGATTACCATTGGATTCTGTAGGCGATTAAGAGACCACCGAGAATCGTCGGTACCAATGCCATCGCCAGCAAACCAAGAATCATGCTTTGGACACTTTCTTCAGAATCTGAACTTTCAATTGGTTCTTCGTCTTCTTCAAGGTCATCACAATTCGTGATAAAAGGGTTGCATTCTACAGGGTTCTCATCACTGTCCTCAGGTAGATCGTAATCGAGGTCTTCTGTCAT
>CBFIIS010000039.1:0-16348 GCA_965662715.1 Candidatus Poseidoniaceae archaeon
GTTCATACATTGTCATTGGTGATTCAAGAATCATTCGTTGAATGGGGTGGCTTCCTATCGTATTGCCTTGGGTCGTCCCAAGCCTTAGTCCAATGAACCCACCCATGCTGTGGCCATAATAGGTCACCGAAGTGATGAGTTCTTTGGAGACGATGTCGTTTAACTTGTGACCGACCTCCTCCACAGCCTTCAAAGAACGGTATGCTGACCACTGGCCAAGTGAACCTGATGAGCCATGATTCGGTAGTTCAACCATAACAACATGCCAACCACGTTCAGAAAACCAGTTTGAACGATCGGCGACAGATCGTGATGAACTTCGCCAACCATGGACGATGAAAAGTAAGGGTGAAGGTTGATTCTGAACTTTGTACACTGCATTCATAGTGCATTCATTGGTTTGAAAAGTAGAACTAAGCCAGTCCTCGTGTTGGAAACTAGGCTTCTTACGTCCAGGCAATAGAAAAGAGACGCCGACAAAAAATTCTAGAATACCATTGAAGATGGCAACCAGGAAAACACAACCAAACAACAGCGGCAGCGGCGTTAAAACTCCTAGAATGGCCGATAATATGGCGGCGCAGAGCCATAAGGCCGGCACGAAAAAACGATGGTCAAACATATGAATCAAGAGGGTGGTATTCACTCGCTCTTTTCATCTGCCTTTTCATCTGATTTGGATTCATCAGTATCGTTGCCATCGGCCTTTTCATCAGACACAGCATCTTCTGCTTCTGAAGCATCTGCTGCTTTAGCGACCTTCTTTGCTTTTCTTTTGCTCATTGAATTTTCACGGCGCTGTGTGAACGAGTCACCGTAGGATGCCATACGGTTGAGACGTGCGGCAATACCGGACATCTCTTCTCCTTCTTGTGGGACATATTTGACGAGATAAGCACCAAAGAGCATGTCGTAAAGGCCTTGATCTTGGTCGCTGTTCTTCTTGAATCGTCCATCGACAATTCGGATGCCAAGGAAGATGAAACCGAGGACGAAAAAGGTGACATTGAGTGGAACAACCTTGCCGGCTTCATTCGTCAGTTGCCCCATGAATCCAATAACAAGCCCCAAACCAACAAGGCCCAAGAGGCCAACGGAATTCACAAAGAAACCATGAACTGGGTTAGGTTTCGTTTCTGCTGCGGTAATGTAGCGTGTTCTTGAAATGAAATTACCTAGCGTACGACCAGTCATGATTGGAATAACAAACACGTTAACGATGATCATGATGAGTGCTGCGACGGCCGGAATGGTTGGTGTGGAGCCCATGATTGAAAGGAAGAGGGCGCCAAAAAGAACACCGAAGTTCCAAATGAAATTCATCAACCATGCGAGGAAGCGAGAATTTTTCGATGCAATTTCATAACCTTCTGGTAGACCAGCGTTGTTGAGGATTGGGCGCCTTTCTTTAGGTTGCTTTTTTGGTTTTGCTGCCTTTACTGCTGCACGTGATGGTTTTGCTGCCTTGACTGGCTTTGCTGTTGCCGGCACAGCCATCGGTGGTTTTGCTTTTGCTACTGCTTTTGCTTTCTTAGGCGCCTCAGCACCTTTGTTGCCTGCATCACTTGCTTTGTCTAGTAGTCCCATTTAATCACGCTCATTGGTATTGTGCGCCCACGGCGCTGTAGATCGAGAATTGTGCGGAGCTCACAAATGCGTCAATGTCCTCATCGGCCATGTTCCCGAGTTGGCCATCAACGATGCCAAAGAATGCTGCACGAAGCTCATCATCTGCATTGCTTGGGTCACTGCCCACTTCCTGATAAATTGCGAATTCTTCACTTGCAAGGAAGGTATTGACCACGTCTGCTGGAAGGTTGGAGCCAAGTAAATCATCCACAATGGCGACAAAGGAGACGAAGAGATCATCTTCATCTTGTTCCTCATCACTCACTTCTTGTGCTGTTGTTGGCGTTTCATCTCCTTCACCAGCGATCAAAGCCTGCAGGTTCTTGCGTTCTGCCATTAGGTTTTGAAGAACTGGACGGAGTTCTGAAAGGAGGTGAGCATCTCCAGAGGCCTTCGCTTCTTGATATTCTGGACGGAGAGATCGCAACTCATTTTCAATTGCCAAAAGTTGGGTGGCTAGGTCGCCCTCATCATCTTCGATCAATTCAACAACGGGTGCATCTCTCACTTCAGAGACCTTATCGTCGTGTTCCTTTTTGCGAAGCACGATGATGTCTCGGTCAAGAGAATGCCCGAATCGATCAGCATATCGGTCGAGAAGTGAACCTGCATCAGCAGAAGAGATTCGATCGATGTGACCATAGATTTGTGGAAGTGGTTTTTCAGAACGCTTTGCCCAAAGGTCGCCATATTTGTCTTCTTCTTTTGCAACACTTGGTTGTTCCTGACCGGCAGTCGCCCAGGGCGATGGTTCAGCAGTTGGTGTTGGAGCATCTGGCAATGGCATTGCCGGTGCAGGCGCCGGCGCAGGAGGCAGTGGCAGGGGTGCATCTGCAGCAGGGGCGCCAGGGGGTGCTGGAAGAGGTGGCATACCGGGCAACGGCGGCAATGGTAGCCCTGGTGCTGGTGCTGCTGGAGCCTTGTTTTTCTTCCCTTTCCTCAGACCCACATGGTTCACCCCTAAACCGGTGGATGGTAGCGCGGTCTTGAACCTTACCTTATTTGGATAAGTCATTTTGCATAATTTCAATATTGGAATGATTCGCTAACTGATGACTTTTGCCCAGCCTTTGAGAACTAAAAAAGTGGCTCCTGCTTCGTGAATTTCAAATTGTTCTCCAGTCTGCTTATCATAAACTGTGTCGCCGAATTGTGATATTGAATCATCAACAAGCATTTCCACCTTCAGGAGGTCTTGAGTGCTCAAAGCGAGCGCTTCGTTCAATGGTGAATACGGGTTGGCGCCGTCCGGATCAAGTCTGGAGAGTGGAAATTCACTCACCCGCATTCCAGATTTACCATGAAGAGAAGTTGGCCAACGAATTTGTCTTCGGACGTCAATCGTGACCACTTCATCAGTTTCCCCAGCAGAGCCAAGAACGACTGAAGTATCGGTTTTGAGTAAATCGAGGAATAATGATTGATGTTTTTCCAAAACGCCAAAATTCCCCTCCCTAAGTCTTCGGGCACGGTCTGGATGATTGACGATTGAAGCCAATTGTTCAATCGAACCTTGTCCCTTGGTTGATTTTCGCCCTTCACGTTGAGATTGAGACTTCAATCCCTCATGAAGTGATTTTAATTCTCGTGTATATCCATCATTTTTTGTCGCAATTGATTGCAATTTTGTAATCATGCCGCCCATGCCGTCTCGAAGACGCCGGGTCCATCCTTCACTGGAAAGGTCGTGATAGCGAGCTAAGCCACCTTTCACATCGACACCTTCACCGCGAATGTAGGAAACCATCTCTCTACGAGCTTCAGAATCCAAATGGAAAAGTGCAGGGTCTCTGTAATGAAGGTGGAATCCGCGATGACCTGAAAATGTCACTTGTAGATATTTTTCATGGAAACCAAATTCAGGTTCTAGAAAATCATTCCATAATGACCATGCTTGATCGTGAATCACCTCTAACATTCCGGGGAAGTCACGATCTGTTACTCCAGGTAAGTGATCACCATCGAGATCAAAGATTAAGTCGGCACCTAACCAATTTTTATCGGCCATTTTCATTTCGAATGGGCGTTCCCAATATGCCGTTGAATAAAAGCAAGAATGCATTGCGCGTTCTGATAAGAACTGCCGCACACTTTGCATATCGCTGAACCCTTTGTGGCGAATTGGTGGAGCGCCCCCAAAAGGGATGAACATCCATTCTCTTGTCTTTAGTCGAGGTGGAGCCCAAAATTCTGAACTTCTATAATACGCACCGAAACGGTGTGCAAATCGAGCCCAACCTGCTGCCATATGGACGTCCTCAGTCTGGTTGAGGGCCGAGGGTTATTGAATGCCTTGGATGGTCATTCATTGGTCATCCAGAAACGCTCTTCTGCTTCTCCAATCGAGGTTGCAGTATCTGCTCCAGTAGCTTCAACATAGTGTTCCCAACACATGAAGTCCTTACCCACAGCCATCGCATTTCCGAATGTAAGCCTCATGCCGCAGGTTTTGCATCGAGGGCCAATTTCACCGTTTGGTGCTTGGGCTAGAGTGATGTGTTCGTGTGGCATTGTGCTCCCCGTAATTCGTGTGAGGGTGGTTGAGTCTTTGAAGTTGAGCCTTGTTCGGATTACCATGTGGTTTTTTCCCATTGTGGTGATTCGCACCAATTCAACAAATCCAGTGCGACTTCACATGATTCTGAAACCTCGGGGTTTGGATCCTTCAAATGTGCTTCAAGGACAGGTTTGGCAGATGGATCCCCTATTGCACCCATGGCTTCGGCAGCCTCGTGACGCACCATGATATGTTCATGTTCATCGGCTAGGCGCTCAATTAACGTAGGTAATGCGACAGGGTTCTGCATTTGCCCAAGGACATAGGCGAGTTCGTGGCGCAATAGTGCGCTTGAGGTGACAAACGCGGCACAGAGGGCAAGGCAAGCTTGGTCGCTACCATGATTGCGGAAGGAAAAAACGGTTCTCATTCGTTGGAACATCGGGGCTGCTTCATCCATTAGTGTTGTTTGCCACTGAAGAAATGTACCATCTGGTTGAGGGGGTGCAGGATCAACTGACCCAAATTGACTGACACCTGGCGCTCGTGCAGTCATGGTTTCACCGTCTTTACTCATCAGATCCAATGAAGGACATTTCTTCGGTATTGAAGTCTGTTCTGATCAATCCAATGTCTTGTCCTTCTCGGATGAATCTTCGGATGGATGCCCGTCCTTCATTTTTGTAATCAATGGTTCGATCATTGACATACATGCTCACAAACTCCTTGTTGGTTTCGTCATCAATTCCCCTCCCCCACTTTTTAGCGAATTCCAGAGCTTCCTCTGGAGATTTCAGGGCATATTCGATGCTCATTTTCGTGTATTTTGTGATGTCTTCCATGGCTTGTTGGCCTAGATCTCGTCGGACAACATTGCCGCCCAGTGGCATTGGCCAGCCTCCAGTGCGTTCATTCCACCAAATGCCTAAATCAATGTGAACATGAAGGTCATGCTCAACGTAGGTAAGTTGACCTTCGTGAATAATGAGACCGCTCAAGTAGGTTCCATCGAGAACTCTTGGGATAATTTCATCGAACGGTACAACAGCGACTTCACAATCACCCCATGCCAATCGTAGGCCCATGTATGCACTTGTCTTGAGGCCGGGAACAGCAATGACATTGCTTCGGACCTGCCCTTCAGTTGCTCCTTGCATAGAGACGACCATGGGGCCGTAACCTTCACCCATTGAAGCGCCACAATTCATCAGTGCATAATCGTTTGAAATTTCGGGAAAGGCGTGGATTGAAACCGCAGAGACTTCGAGATCTCGATTCATAGCTCTATGATCCAGTGTTTCAATGTCTTGCAATTCATGGACGAAATTATACCCTGGTGTGGGGAACGCTCCAGTGGTCATGGCATGGAACATGAACGCGTCATCAGGGTCTGGTGAATGACCAATTCGTACAATTTTGTTGCCGTTTTCGTCTAGAGGTAATTGTGTCACCATGGCCTTTCCACCAAAGGGACCTTGATGAACCAACCGCTCTGATTTCATTGATTCATCGTACATCATCAGTCTTTGTTGATAACCGATTGGTTTTCATTCTAGATGCGCCCGTCATGGACCAAGCGGGGTCGTCATGAAGGGTGCAATCGGGACTGCATTGGCATTTGCCTTTTTGCTCATTTTACCCGTAGCGCACGCTGGCACCTCCGAAATTTCGTTCATAGGTGTAACTTCCACCTACGATGTCGACGGCTCTCATGCCGTTGCCATTGACGGCGATTCGATGTATCTTGCAAGTGGTTATCAAGACCATGTCATCATTATGGATTTGGAAAATCAGTCGGTCCTTGCCACGATCGATGTCGATCGAACAGTGGAAACATTGGAGTTTTCTCACCAGGGCCAATTCCTTGCGATCGCCTTGAGCGGTTCTCAAGTTGATTCAGACACAATTCAAATTTATGATTTACATACGATGTCCCTTACTGAAAAACAATCGAGTGCAAATGCGTTTCCCAAAGGCATAGCTTGGTCGCCCGATGATAATCTTCTTGCTGTTCCGAATCCAAATAACGGTGTTGACCTACTCAGGATATCAGATATGGAAATTGAGAGGAGTCTTTCCGGTGGACACAATACCGATGTGTCATGCATCGATTTTACGTCAAATGGAGGACACATCTTAACGGGCGATAATTCAGGGCGAATTCTCATGTGGAATGCAGATGGCTCATCCACAAACAAGCAATGGGAAATGAATTCTGAAATCGCTTCGTGTGCATTTGACCCCACTGATACAAGGGTCGCTTCATTGACGGTCGCAGGACAATTAAACACCATGTCATTTGCTGGTGGTGCCTTACAAAATGCCATATTTGATGGTGGCTCTTCGATGAGTTGGTCTTCAAACGGAGCCTATATCCACTTCTTAGAGCATGGAACCTCCCCAATCATACAAAGTTTGGATGCTTCAACTTTTGAATTGGTTGAATCCACATATATGGCTCATGCCTCTACGGATCTCAGTTATCAAGAGAACCAACTCGGACTGATTGAAAAAGCGTTTCTTTCAACCGACACACAACATATTGCCATCTATGGCAACCATGCTCTTCCATATGGATACGGGGAGGCAGGAGCAGATTTAGACGGTGATAAGATACCAGACTCGTTGGATGATGATGATGATGGTGATGCAATCAGTGATATTTGGGATAATTATTGTCAGGATACTGGGAATGTGGAAGATTGTGCGCGATTACCCCAAGAAGATAGAATTCGCAATGTTGAGTTTACAATCAACGCCACACATTTTACAATAACAGACCGAATTTATCTCGATATTGGACTTTCATCTGCGATTCGGAATCTTTCACGAATAGCAATCATCGACGACCTACAATTAAGTCAAGAAGAGACCGATCTCTTTGCACAATCAACCTGCGCCAACACTGCACATGAATTGAAGATTCAACAATGGTCTGAAGCCATTACATTGTCAGAGGGCCAATTGTCCAACGGTGATGTGATGTGCATTGTCCACGATGGTATGACATTGACTGCTCAAAATGATTTCAAGAGTCATATTGGCTTTGAATACATTATTACATTCAATATATCATCGCCACCTACCTATCCAATGATTATTTCAGTTGCTGAACAACCTGTTGCCACGGACGCCTCTCTTACGCACCTCGCAGAAATGCACCCAATTGCCATGAATGTGGATGCGAAAAATGCGGAAGAATCACCTTGGATTTTATGGTGGAATGTAGATGGTGCTCTTGAACTGCAACTGCAGCCAGCAATTGAAGAAAAGAAACCTCTACCAATGACGGTATTGGGGATGTTTATTGATTACCCAATTTTGATTCTACCTGTTCTTGGTTTATTCCTCGCCATTGGCATCGGAGCATTAAGAACAAAAAATTCCATGGGCATGGACCTTGATATCTTCGATGAAGAAACAGATGAAGATGCTGAGGAATCGGACATCGAAGACGAGGGCGATCAGGAGACAAATGCACTTGATGAAGATTCAGCAGAAGAAGATGATAGCCTCGAAATGGAGGAGCGACCATCAGAAACCACCACTAGACCACGCCCTGAATCCAAGGTGCGAAGCCTGTCTTCCAAAGAACAACGGCCGGTGGCGCGGAGGCGTCCCCGTACAACATCAACAACCAAAGAGGGGCCCATTACGAGTGTCAAAAGAAAAAGGTTGGATGGTAAAGGGGAGCAGACTGCAAAGAAAACAACAACGCGCAAAAAAGCAGTTTCAAAGCCACCAGTCCGTAAAACTCGTAGAGTTGTGACCTATGCAGACAAGGTCGATGAAGACTCACCAAGCGAACCTTGAACCATCAGCTAACCCACAAGCCTCAACAAGGAACTGCTCAAGTCCTTCCTTATGCTCTCCATCAAGACGATTGAACACTTCACCAAAGTACTTGTTGAGTCGGTCATACCCTAAATCTGAACGAGACATTGACCACTCGATGACCGATTGTCGTTCATGTGGATCTGTCTCAAATTGGTGCAATCGGGTCAACAATGCTTGTTGTGCCGCTTGAACATCTTCAATGGGCGTATCCTTTCGTGCAGCAAAAACACCAAACACCATTGGTTTTGATGTTCGATGAAGCCAGGCTTGTCCTAAGTCCATTTGAACAAGTTCTGGGAATTCCTTGGCCCCTTCAAGGGCACGATCACCAATCAATAATGCGCCGTCGCACTGGTTGAGCATGGTTTCTAAATCTGGACCCATAACTTGAGTATCAGGGTTGAGATGTTCATTTTTCAAAATATACTTCAATAGGGCTACTGATGTCATTGAATCTGTAGGGAGGGCGATTGTTTTCATCTGATGAATGGGTTGTTGGCCAAAAACCAACACACTACCGACCTCACCCTTACTGCAAATGCCAATCTCTGGTACAAGTACAAGTTCGTCAGCATTCCTCGCATAATCAGCAGCAGGAATTGGTGCTAGCACACAATCACGACGCAAAAGATGGCCTGTGAGCCACGATGGTGGAGCGGGTAGAACATCCCATTTCGAATCCAAACCATGGAAGAGAGGATCGCAGTTCAAGAAAGCCACTCGACCAATGACGTTCTTCCATTGTTGCTGAGTTGTTGTCATGTGATGACCTCAGTTTTGAACAACATTAAGCCGACGTATTCGTTTAGGTTCTGGGGCTTCATAAACCTCAAACCGTTCATACGTTGTGTTTCTCTGTATTGGGATACATCCAGCATCTTTGATGAGTCTAGAGAGTTGGAATCGATCGTGTTCAAGGGGTGTGGTTGAGCCTGCCAAATGCATAATTGACTCCTTTTGAACGGTTCCATCAATATCATCAGCGCCAAATTGAAGAGCTAATTCAGCGAGTTCATCACCGATGTTCATGCGGTAGGCCTTGATGTGAGGGATGGTGTCAAGCATCAAACGGGAAATTGCAATCGTTCTCAAGATTTCACTTCCGGTGGCTAATTGAGCCTCAGGGAGGCGACTGTTATCAGGGAGGTACGGATAGGGAACAAAACATTGGAAACCACGTGTTTCCCTTGCGAGTTCCCTCAAGGAAATCATGTGATTGAGTCGTTGCTCTAACGTTTCAATCGTACCAAATAGCATCGTACAATTGGTTGAAAGACCGACCTCATGGGCAGTGCGATGAATTTCAAGGTATTCTTCAGAACTTTCCTTCCCATTACAGATTATGGCACGGACATCATCATCGAGGATCTCCGCACCTCCACCTGGGAGGGAACCCAAACCTGCGTTTTTGAGTCGTGTAAGTGTTTCTGCATAGGTGATGTTTGAAACGAGTGATAGATGTTTTATTTCGACCGCAGTCAAGGCTTTGATGGTGATGTGAGGGTAGGCTTTTCTGGTAGCTTTGAACAGTTCTTCATAATGTTCGACGCCCCAATCAGGGTGCAATCCACCTACGGAATGGACCTCATCAACGTGTTCGGAATATTGGCCCAAGTCTTCGATGTAGGCTTCAATGTCGAGCGCATATGCATCCTTGGCCTTCTTACTTCTTCGAAAGGCACAGAATTTACAGGCCAACACGCAAACATTCGTTTGATTTACGTGTACATTGCTGTTGAAAAATGCCATATTATCGAATCTTGAACTTCGCACGATGTGAGCTAGACGTCCAATTTCATTCAAATCTGCATGATTGTAGAGGAGAAGACCATCGTGAACATCGAGTGGTTCACCTGCCGCTAATTTCTGGACTATAGGCTGCAACGATGAACTCCAGTCTGTTGCGCTGCTCAGATTGAGGGTGAGGGTCGCTTGCCAGTCGGGTGAACTGCCAGCCTCTCTTCTTGACGAAGTCCATGCTGGCATGGTTCTTCCTCACGCGTTGTGTTCTTGAAGATGTGGTTTTCTCCGTGGCCCGAACCAATTTAGTTTCCAGGCATAAAGAACTTCGAGTTGACAATGAACTTACGGAATTCCTCAATAACAAAGACAGAACCTGCTACTGCGAATATAATGGCCCAATCCGTCGAACTTAGGGGCGTTGTTGTCATGAGCGAACCAATGGCAATTGATGTAAACGGAATGGTTGCCTCGGCGAATTGTACAAAGAACAACAACAAACCGAGTGAAAACAAGAATGCATAATTGATCCATTTATTCGAGAAGAGGCCGAGTTTAAACGCGCTTTCGCGATTGCTTCTGCAATTCATGACATTGAACAATTGGTAGACAATAAACACACCAAAGGTCATCGTTTGCGCATGATCAAACAAGTCATTCTTGTACTCATGCGATTGGGCAAGAGCGACTTCATCGCCTTGTTCACAGAGATCGACGTCAAATGGAGCATTATCAGAATCCTCTAATGGATGAAGATTACATGAATCACCTTTTGCCCAAACACCGCCACCAGCGAGGAAGAAGACCAATAAGGTCCCAGTCACCATAACAGCACCCAAGAAGAAGATGAGGGCAATATCTTGTGAACTTGGTAACCCTTCATTGACAGGTCGTGGGGGATGATTCATGACATCACCATGTTTCTTTTCCACACCTAACGCGACCGCGGGTGGTCCATCCATGAGGATGTTAATGACCAGGATTTGAGTTGCCGTCAAGGGTAACTTCCATCCAAACATGAGCGTTGAGATGATAATCAAGGCGACTGCTGCAACATTGGTCGAGACTTGATACCTCACGAAGTTGCGTATGTTTTGGTAGATCTTCCGGCCTTCCTCGACCGCATGGACGATATTGGCAAAATTGTCATCTTGAAGCACCATGTCAGCAGCATCCTTGGCAACATCTGTGCCGGCAATACCCATGGCGATCCCAATATTGGCGCGTGAGAGGGCTGGTGCGTCATTCACACCATCGCCAGTCATTGCGACAATTTCGCCCTGTTCTTGTAAAGAAGAAACAATACGCATTTTTTGTTCGGGGGTCACCCTTGAGAAAATTGATCCTTGTGAGGAGGCTTCTGCCAATTGTTCGTCATCAAAGGAAGATAATGCACCGCCGTGAACTGGTGGAATACCACCTTCAGTTATGTTCAGTTCTCGACCAATCGCTTCTGCTGTGTATTGTTGATCGCCAGTTATCATCTTGACACGTATGCCTGCTCGCTGGCACAATTCGATAGCGTCCTTCACCTCAGCACGAGGTGGGTCCATAATACCAACAAGTCCCAAGAAAATGAAACTAGACTCAACTGTTTTGAGGTCATTAATATCTTCGTCATCATCTAAACGACGAGCACAAAGAGCAATGACTCGCATCGCTTGACCAGCCATTTCTTTGTTGGCTTCGGAAGCCAAATCGAAGTCTGTCTGCTCGATGGGTACAATCTCTCCGTCCTTAATTTTCCATTCAACCAATGAAACATAACCACCGGCTCCACCCTTCGAGAACACCCAGCGCTCGCCTTCATAATCGTGAATAACGGACATCCTTTTTCGCGTTGTATCAAAGAAGAACTCATGAAGTCTTGAGTGACGTTGCGCGAATTTCTTCACATCTCCGTTGATTTTCCAACCAAGAACTGCACATGCAGAATCAGTAGGGTCGCCTAAGGCCTGCCATTGCCCGTCAACTTTGGAAATTTGAGAGTTATGGCACAGGCTCAAACATGCAGCTGAAAGTCGAAAGGCTAAATCACTTTGAAATGCCGAAAGTTCTTCATTGGTCACCACCGTGCCATTGTATGAAAGGTCTCCAGATGGCTTGAAGCCTTCCCCAGAAATAGTAAATGTTCCTTCAGTGGTTGTCAATTGACGAGCAGTCATTTGATTTTTTGTGAGTGTTCCGGTTTTATCTGAACAAATTACTGTAGTTGAACCGAGGGTTTCTACCGCCTTCATTCGACGAATAATCGCCTTATGTTGAGCCATATTACGCATGCCAAGAGCAAGTGTGATCACAAGAATAATTGGCAACCCTTCAGGAACGATGGCGACGAATATGGCAATGGCGATAATGAATTGCTCAATCGCTACATCCCTTAGATTGGCCGTAGGATCGCCAAGAGCGATGATGAGTTCAATAGATACCAAAAGTACGGCAACGATAAGTGCTATGAATCCAAGGAATTTACCTAGCGACTCAAGTTTGTGCTCGAGAGGTGTTTTAGGTGACTCAGAACCAACAATGTCACTTGCAATTCGGCCGAGTTCTGTGTTCATTCCAATGTTGACGACGATGCCAACTGCTCTGCCTGTAGCAATACTTGTACCCATGTAGGCCATGTTATTGCGGTCGGCAAGCAAGGCCTCCGTAGGCAGAGCCTCTGGGGTCTTTTTGATGCTATCAGATTCTCCTGTCAGCGAGGATTCATCGACTTTGCACTGGTATGATTCAACGATCCTTACGTCTGCTGGTACATTGATTCCTTCTTCGAGTTTAACAATATCTCCAGGAACCAATAATGGTGTAGAAACTTCCCGTTCAATACCATCCCGCACGACGATGCAACTTGATACGGCCATTTTTTTCAGAGCATCCATGGCCTGCTCTGCTTGTCCTTCTTGCCAGAAACCAAATGTTGCATTTGCTGTTAACACCAGGAAAATGAAGATTGCATCCCCTGGGTGGTCTGGGTTGATGGCGAGCGCAATGAGTGCCGCACCGATCAAGAGATAATTGAGTGGATCGTTGTACTGGGAGAGGAATCGCAGCCAAGCTGGTGTTTTATCTGGCTCTTGTAACTTATTTTCTCCATACTTCTTTCGACGATTGAGAACTTCGTTCTCACTAAGGCCTTCAGATTGAGTTTCCAGTTTCAAATACGTTTCTTCAGGACTAATGTCATGCCATGCTTCGCTTGTCACAGAAACCACCCATGAGGGCAAGTACCCTCACCTATGGGTTCTATGGAGGCCTTATGATAATAATGGTGGAATGCCCTTGATTCTAGGGCGATGTGTTGAACAACCTGTTCTCAGTGGCAGGGCTGATGAGCGCGGAACATCAGCCCTATATTCCGGCATCTGAATCACCACATGAACTCACGCTGCGTGTGATCATCGTTGGTATTTTACTCGGAATATTGATGACCGCTGCGAATGCCTATCTGGGCCTCTACGCAGGAATGACGGTTTCTGCAAGTATTCCCGCTGCGGTAATGTCAATGATCATCCTTCGTTCGTTGTTCAAAGACGTAAGCATTCTAGAAAATAACGCCGTTCAAACGATGGCAAGCGCTGGTGAATCACTTGCTGCAGGCGTGATTTTTACAGTACCTGCGATGCTGGTAATTGGACTGTGGGATGACATCCAGTGGTTTGACACCCTTGCTATTGCCACGCTTGGTGGATTGTTGGGCACCATGTTTACAATTGCGCTACGAAGGCTCTTCATTGTTGAAGAAGCACTCCCCTACCCTGAAGGTGTCGCGTGTAGAGAAGTCCTTGTAGCAGGTGAGGAAGGCGGCGAAGGCGCGCTTGCCATCGTCTACGCTCTTGGCATTGGTGCAATTTACGGACTTATGGTCAAAGGTTTCCATGTGACTCAACACACAGTAGAATCTGCTGTAGGCTTCCTTGGAACTCGACTCTATGCTGGTATGGACCTCTCGATTGCATTATTGTCGGTCGGATACATCGTAGGCATTCGAATCGCTTCCTACATTTTCCTAGGAGGCGTGATTGGGTTTGGTTTGCTTGTACCAATGTATGGTTTAATTCATGGTTGGCCAAACTCTGAAACACTGGTGGATGGTTTCTATGACATATGGGCGTCTCAAATTCGATACGTTGGCGTAGGCGCCATGGTCGTTGGCGGTGTTTACACCCTGTGGTCAATGCGAAAAACCATCATCACTGGACTTTCAAAGGCGTTAATCAAAACTGAGGATGGTGAAGGTGAACAACTGCGAACTGAGATTGATTTGCCCCTCGACAAAGTGATCATGTTTTGCGGCGTACTCGTTGTGTTCACGTTCCTCTTCTATTGGTGGTCGACTGGTTCGCTAGGATTAGCACTCGCTGGTGCACTCTTCTTAGCGGTTGTTGCCTTCTTTTTCGCAGCGGTTGCAGGCTACATTGCTGGTGTAGTTGGATCTTCCAATTCACCAGTATCGGGTATGACCATTGCGACCTTGTTGTTCACGGTTGCTCTCGTGTGGATTGTGGGTGATTTAATACTCGGCCTTGGACGCGAAGAATTAATGCTCGCTACCTTGCTCATTGCTGCTGTTGTTGCATCTTCTGCCGCCATTGCAGGGGATGTGATGCAGGATTTGAAGACAGGACATATGGTTGGCGCTACACCTTGGCGCCAACAAATTGCAGAACTTATTGGTGTCATCACAGGAGCCATAGTGATTGGACCAACCTTGGCCCTCCTCCACGACGCATTCCAGATTTCAAAGACCGCGTGTGCCAACACAAACCTCAACCTACCAGTTGCTGATCAGTACGATTGTTCTAATGCACTCTTTGCGCCGCAAGCAGAATTGATCGGGGCGATTATTCAAGGTGCGTTTGTCGGCAATTTAAACCTCCCAATGGTCACACTTGGGGCAATGATTGCCATTGTGTTGATTTATCTCAAAATGCCAGTCATGTCTGTAGCGATTGGCATCTACCTTCCGCTCGGTCTTTCAGTACCCATTATGCTCGGTGGAATCATTTCCTACTTCGCACTGCGAACAGCTCACTATCGCGTCGATGGTCGATTGGACATTCATCCATCCAAAGAGGCGATGAGTGCAGCAAAGGAAGTCGAAAATAGAGGTGTATTAATCGGTGCTGGGTTCATTGCTGGTGAATCAATCCTTGGTGTTCTCATTGCTGTGTTGATCGTCTTGGACATTAATCTACCAGAAATCTTTGGCGTAGTCACACTGAACAATCTCCTCTCTCTTGTGTTCTTTGGTTGGTTTGTTGCGGTCTTTGTTTGGCTTGCGACCAGAGCCTTGCCAAAGGGCAACAATTTGTTGTCAGATGCAGTGGTCGTCGCCATGGATGCGGTGAGGAAATTCAAGAATGCATTGCTTCCACAGTTCAAGAACTGAGATTTTTGTTCAACCATGAGATGCACAAGCATCAAAGGTCGTCCGTGAAGGCCATAGGGCAACAGGGGAGATTATGTCCACCAGCATCGCGGAAGTTGAAGAAATGGCACGAAAGTGCAGGGTCGAGATTGTAAAGATGGTTTATCGAGCCCAAGCTGGACATCCTGGCGGCTCTTTGTCTGAAATTGACCTCCTCGCAGCATTGTACTCAACACGGATGCGTGTACGCCCTGATGAACCAAATTGGTCTGATCGAGATCGATTCATTCTTTCTAAAGGACACGCTTCACCAGGTATGTATGCGGTCCTTGCCGAAATGGGCTTCATCAGTCATGAGGATCTGAAATCATATCGTGTCCTAGGCGGTGTTTGTCAAGGCCATGTCGACATGAAGTGGTGTCCTGGTGTTGATTTTTCAGCCGGGTCGCTCGGTATGGGGCTTTCATTCGGGATGGGTTGTGCTATGGCTGCACGGCTCGACCAAAGTTCACGACGTGCTTTTGTGATGATTGGTGATGGAGAAATGCAAGAAGGAAGCGTATGGGAGGCAGCTATGGCTGCTGCGCACCATGAATTGGGTAACCTCAAGGTCATTCTTGACCGAAACCGAATTCAAAATGATGACTTTTGTGAAGAGCAAATGCGCATGTTCGATATCCCTGCAAAATGGCGTTCATTTGGATGGAATGTCAAAGAAATTGATGGACATAACATGAACGAAATCATGGAAGGATTGGATTTCCTCGAATCAGAAGAAAATTCGAAAGGCCCTTCAATCTTGATTGCTCACACCGTTAAGGGAGGAGGAATATCCTACATGGAAAACAACCCTGCATTCCACGGTGCTGCTCCAAATGAGGAACAATTCAATCAAGCAATGATTGAACTCGGTGAGGTGAAAGCATGACCCGAATGGCTGCCACGCGTGATGGCTATGGCCAAGCATTACTCGACTTAGCAGACAACCCGAAAGTCGTTGTACTCGAAGCAGATTTAGGGAAGTCTACCAAATCCCTTCATTTCAGAAAAGCTCATCCAGAACGTACCGTTTCATGTGGCATTGGAGAACAGAACATGCTCCTCGTTGGTGCCGGAATGGCTGCTTCAGGCTACATACCATTTGCAAGCACCTTTGCCATCTTTACTGAACGTGCTTTCGAACAAATGAGAAACGGAGTCGCTCGTCCAAACCTCGCCGTCCATCTTTGCGGCAGCCACGGTGGAACTCACACAGGCACTGATGGTTCCTCTGC
>CBFIIS010000040.1:0-16112 GCA_965662715.1 Candidatus Poseidoniaceae archaeon
GTTGTTAACACAAGCGGGGCATCCATCAGGCCGCCCCTGTTGGCCGGTAGGATTTCTCTACTGAAGTTGAGTAACCCGTCCATCAACAACATGATTGCATCTTCATCACCGTCACAGTTCCTACGCTTTGCAGCATGGAAGAGTGGATGGGCATAGCCACCAGAACAGTCCGCCCATCCAATGATTCGACTGAGCACTCCACCTGAGGTGTGCGGAGCAAGAGCACAAATCAGGTGGCCAACCAAGTCATCAGGGGTATTGACGTTGTAATACGGCTCCATGTCATAATATCGAACAAGCAGATCATCAATGAATTGAGCGGTGCGAACAAAGAATTCGCCCGCGTTCTTTGCAACAATGAAATCCTGAGGGAAAATTTCCAACATCTGTTCATCATTCTGCAGGGGTTTTCCTTCGATATCATGCGTGTAGCCTAATGATTCGATGGTTTGCCATGTGACACCAATTTCTTTTGGCGAAAAATGGGTCACAGGGACATCACTCATGTCAAAGCGGACCGTTCCATCTCGGAACACTGGGAGTTGGAATTTTGCTCTTAGTAGTCCTTTTTCGATGGCCTCTGGTGTTTGATCCCTCGACGCAATCTTCTTCATGCATTTGACCGTTCGTGGAATCCGATCCATCCCTAGGCGAATCCGAGCATCCTCAAGGATGGTGTCTAAACGAACCGACTGTATCTCTCCTCTTCGACGCCTGTTGCTATTTTCAGAGGACTTCATGACCGTGCGGCCACGACAATTTTCGCCGACCCGCTCTTGCCCATGTTCGTCTAACAGCCGGTGGTGGCAAACGACGAATGGGGATTCTTTACCGCACTTATTGCAAACGCGACGCCCCATCTGAACACGAATCGTTTGTTTTTCAGCAGCGATCGACATCAGTCGTTGATTGCCCCCCGTAAGGTCGATTGGGAACAATGCGTGCGTCATTGGGTTCATGATCCGAGGTGCTGCCTTTTCAGGACGCCCCATACGGCAACCAACTCGAACCGGGGCAGAATGCTCCCATCGCAGTTCGGAAATTTTCCGCACTTGGATTAAAATTCCATCCACAGCATGATCATCTTCGTTAATTTGGGCGGCCAAGTATTGCTTTGGATCTGCTGGCCCGGGATCTGGGACTTGTTCTGCAGCCTCACGCCCGACTTGATCGGTTGCCGTGATGCCCAACCCCCGCTGCCTCGCATCGGTTTCAGCCGCAATTCTAACCGTGGCCCGAGCACGTTGCAATTCATCCAGCCTTTTTCGCTCTTCAGTGAGTACGAGGTGCGCTTGCTTCAATTCTTCAATTCGAGCCTCAAACCTTGCCCGAGCATCAACAATCCGGAGCGGCTTTTCGTCTTCAAAACTAAATCCGAAGCCATCCAAAACAGCAGGCCATCCTGAAGTGATTACGAGATCTTCACCATCGTGGTGGTGGGCTAAACCTAGAATCATCGCCATGCCTTTGGCCATGCCGTGTTGGACGAGGGTCCAAGCTTCGGGCATTTCGCCACCAAAAACGGAGGCGATTGGCCGGAACTCTTGGCCAGGAATCGTATAGGCTTCCACATCCTCAATTGTTTCGGGCCGGAGTACATCCATTGCCTCTGCATTCCATCCTTGAACGCCACCGATGATCCGGAGTTGCCTCGATTCTGGTTTTGGTAATGCATTGAGCCCATCTTCAACCTCGATCTTTTGAGATTTGACCGTGCCAGCCTGCTCAATGACCGCTCCCTCAAGAATAGTGAGGACCCCTGGTACCCACTCGATTGGTAGGTCAAGGAACCACGGGTTATGAGGCGGGGGAAGTGATGTTTTGTACCTCACCGCTATGGCTTTCGCCCGTTCCCAAGTTGGGCGCTGATGGCGCAAGAATTCATGCCAATGGCGCCGAATATGGAATTGAGCATCAGGGTCCTCAGCATCCTCTGGATGAATTCCAGGAACCCCTTCTGGCGCATCACTGCGGCTCAAGTCAAGCATGGTGAGAAGGTTAACCACTTCCCCCTCAGTCGGTAATTCTTCAATTAAATCGCTTGCCCACCAATCATCGCAATAACCCGCAGGGACGAGGTTCTTGTTGTTCTCCATGAATTCCCCATAGCCAATCACAAGCTCGCCATTATCCCAAATAGAGCCAACCTTTGAGCGAATCGCAGCAAAACTCGGCGCATCATCGAGCCGTAAGAATCGTCCATCCTTGAGGGCCACCCATGGCCCTTCGGTATGATCGGAGGGCGTAATAGCACACGCTTTTCCAGGCCGCTCAATTTTCATTTGTGTTCCAATGGTGATAAAATCGTCCATCGCCAACATTGATGCCGTATTTGTTGAGGCAGCCGCCAGACCGGAAGGCCGTGCACGCCCATACCTCAAGCGGAAGCCACCTGCTTCCAGCGGGGCTCCAAAAACCGGCCTACCCGCGATAATATCTTTCATGAATTTCGTGATCGTGGGAACCTTTCTGGATTTGAAAACCGGGCCTTTGCCTTCAGTTTCCTTTTCTTTTCCACGGGCGGCAAATTTCGAAATGAAGTCCCAGCCTGGAACGTTTAACCGTTCTGTGTGCTTCTGAATTTTTGGTGCCTTAAGGCACATACCTTCACCGATGACAAGAAGCACACCTCCTCGGATTCTTGGTTCGTCAATGTTTCTCACTCGACCGTATCCAGCACATTCAATTCGTTCTGTGGATTCTCCGTTGATCATGATTGGGCAAGCTCGGACAATTTCATCAATTTCTGCTGGCGAGGGGCGATACTGTAGATTTCCCCGGTACAATCCAAATTCTTCCTTGACCCGCTCGACCTCGGGGTCGGTTGGTTGGTAATGCCCGATGTTAAGTTCACGACGAATCATATCTGCAATCAGAACGGCGAGTGCTTGTGCTGTACCGCCTGCTGCCCGAATCGGGCCTGCGAAATGCACGGAGACAAATTGAGACCCGTCAATATTATTGAGCAGCCGAACTTCACTGATGCCTTCCAAAGGCGCAACAAGAACGGCCTCGGTAAGGACTGCGAGGCCAACCCGCAAACCAACGTCGATGGCCGTGACAAGGTCATACCCCTTTTCTCGAAATCCTCTGGCCACGGATTGAGCCATCATGATTGATGTCGTTTCTCGATCATGTTCGGCCAGAAGAAGCCGAATATCCTCTGCAACTTCGTAGCCCTCGAGGTATTCAATGAGCAACTTCTCAGTTCGCCCTGCTAAATCGGCCGCCCGTGGAATTTCAACATACTCCTTGTGATCATATCCCTTGTTGCGAGCTTTTTCCGCGATGATATAGGCCTCGTCAGCTCGTTCATCCAGCCATTGGTGGTAGGCAACCATTTCGGCTTCCAATCGAGCAACGTCGACACCAATCAGAGGGTTATGCCCCCGGATTTTATCTCGCGCTTCATTGGCTGACACGGCACTCCCTCTGCCCTTGGCGGCGACCGTTTATGAGGGGCGCGCACGAAAATCGATGGGAACAAACGCACGAAATGTGAAAGGAAAGTTCATTTCCATAGCGGGCAACCCCCGAGACATGACCGTGCACGACTCACTTCGAACTCATCCGAAGTGGCCCAGACTCGTAGAACTTGTTCGCGACCTCGCATTTATCGATGGAGGTCATGATGAGGCATTCACGCTTGCAAGCGGACGCGCCTCCCGTTGGTTTTTTGATACAAAGCCCGTGATGATGCACCCTGAATCAACCCACCTCTTAGGCGAACTTTTCAACCTTAGAATGGATGCATTGGGTGCGAATTTTGTCGGCGGTCTAGAGCTCGGGGCAGTTCCACTCACGGCTATTGCAGTAACTGCGTCCCCGTCCGGACATCCACGTCTAGGCTTCATGGTTCGAAAAGAGCCAAAAGGCCGCGGTGGCAGAAAAACAAACAACCCGCCTGGCATTGAAGGATCACCCCTCACTCCTGGTGGAAGGATTGTCATCGTCGAGGATGTGACGACGACGGGCGGTTCGGCAATCAAAGCCGTTGAACGCATTCATAACGACACGAAGTGCGAGGTGATCGGCGTGATCAGTATTGTCGACCGGCAAGAAGGTGCAGCCGAAGCATTTGCGGAAGCAGGGATTCATTTCGAGAGCATTATGACGCGGTCAGATGTTGCAGGGCAGTGAGGCCATTCCATGCCCGAAGTCCTCGATCCTCTTGCGATTTCCAACGAGGGTTTGAGTGAATTTGCGCCAGATTCAACCGCCCCTGTTGGTATGGCTTTCTATCACGCAAGTGAAGGCAAACCTTTGGCGACACCGTGGCAGGTTGCACTGATTCGGGCACAACTGCTCGCTCATGCAGCATTGCCTGAGGGCTTCATTCTCGATTGCGCTTGTGGTAGCGGCATCCAACTTGCAGCACATACTTCGGTTCTTCAACGCCCAGGCATAGGTGTAGAATTGAATCCATCTCGAGCACAGGCAAGCGCGGTCAACCTCAACACCATTGCCACCCAACGGCAAGAAACGGACTCTCAGTGGATGCGTTCGAGTCGTGTCGTGGTCGGCGATGGGCGACAAGGCGCGCAAATCTTAGGGGCGGTCAAAGATGCACTTGGGATGAACATCAACCCGAAAATTGCACTGCTCCACCTTGACCCTGCTCGTCCCAGAAACAGCCGAACTCACGGATTGGATGAAATGACCCCCCGTCTTGACGAAATTTTCGCTGGATGGGCCGCCCATCTCGAAGAAGGAAGAAACGGCCCCTCTCTATTGCTCGACCTGTCACCCCGCTTGACCCACGACCAACGTATGGAAGTTGAAGCAATGGTGGATTTGACATGGCCTGGAATTGTTCGTACTTGGGTGTGGACCTCTAGGGGAAGAGGGCGCGTCGATCGCCTAGCGCTCTGGCTCGGAAGTGCTGCACAGGAAGGCATTGCGAGGCGCTTTGTCCGGGTGCCTCCAAGCTTGGGCGTTGAACCTACAATCGTATCAGGAGGGCGGCGATTAATGCACGGGGCTGGCCATCCAACATCGGTTAAGCGTCCGCCAAGGCGCGGTGAGAGGATCAGCATTCTTGATGCAGCATTGGTCGAAAGCGGGCTTGCCGTTGATTGGCTCAAAACGGTTTCAAAAGAAGAAAAAATTGCGTGGGGCGTGGTCGAGGGGCGCCGCCCGCAAATCCACCACGATCATCCCTTGCGAATTGACGACCCAGCTGACCGTTTGCTGGTGCAGGCAACCGGACGCGTTGTCGCCCTTGCTCGGATGACGCTCGAACTGGCTAATGTCGACCGCCTTGTTGAGGTGCTCTTGGAGCACGATATTGGGCGACTCACCGTCCGAGCGACCCTTGCGCCGGAGCTGCAACCCAAAGTTCAAGGAGCTATCGACCGACAATTGAGTCGACGTCATGGCCGACGTGATGCGTTTTTAGTTCAACAGCCAGGCGACGAGATGCTGCTCATTTGTGTCTGTGAGTGAATCCTCCTCATCATACCTCGAAATCATTCGTTCAAAAAAGCGTGAATTTCGCTTTCAGCATCGCGATGAGCGCGTCGCGGTCTTGATATAGGGGAGGTTGGTCGGAAACCTGCTTGACACTAGGTGTCGAGGTTGAAGGTGAACCAACATGGCACGACCAAAAGACGAGGATTTGGGAGAAGATTTCTCATACATTCTGCGAATGGCAGACACTGACATGGACGGGTTAAAGACCCTGTCAACGGCATTGACTTCGGTCAAAGGCGTTGGCCCACGTACTGCAATTCAGATCTGTAAGAACACCGGATTCTCACCTTCTTCCCTCGCCGGTCACCTTTCAACTGAAGAGCAAGAAACCCTCCGCATCGCCATTGAAGGCTATGCAGAAACTGTCCCACTCTGGATGCTCAACCGCCAAAGAGATCTCGAAACAGGAGACGAACTTCACCTCACTGGTCAACAGGTCACATTGACCCTCAAAGACGACATTGAACGCCTTCGAACCATGAAGTGCTACCGTGGTGTTCGCCACGCCAGCGGAAACAAGGTTCGTGGACAGCGTGGACGCTCGAACGGCCGTGGTGGTCTCACACTTGGTGTGAAGCGAAGTAAGTGATTTGGAGGGATGATGAATGGGAGAACCAAAGTTTGCACGTCCGAAGTTTGACACGCCATCCCACCCGTGGAAGGCAGAACGTATCGAAGAAGAGCACCAGATTCAGAAGAATCACGGACTCAAGAACATGCGAGAAATTTGGAAGGCGAAGTCCCAACTTCGTCGTCACCGACGTCAAGCAATGCGCTTGATCGGTATGTCTGACGGAACCGCAGCCCACATTAAGCGGGAAGTTGACGACCTCACACGATCCTTGCACAACAAAGGCCTCATCGCCTCAGATGCATCCCTTGACGACATTCTTTCCCTCGGCACAGAAGATATTCTCAACCGCCGTTTGCAAGCTCAAGTCTATTACAAGGGCCTTGCAGCAACCATGAAGCAAGCACGACAACTCGTCACCCACGGACACATTTGTGTCGGCGACCAAAAAGTGACCATTCCTTCCTACCCGGTTAGCCGTGATGAAGAAGAGTTGATCAAGTACCACATGGCTTCTGATTTGAATGACCCAGATCACCATGTTCGCCAAATCATTGATGGACGCGCTTCCTCTGCAGAATACGCAGTCGAAGAAGAAGAAGTGGATCCAGAAGCAACTTCAGAATTCGCTGCCGAAGTGAAGGAAGCAGCTGCAGAAGCCCCTTCCGCAGAAGACGCTGGAGGTGACGAGTGATGACACGCCGTGCAATTATCAACATCTTCAGTTCCTACAATAACATCCTCATGACAGCAACCGATCTTACCGGTGCTGAGACCATTACCACTTGCTCTGGCGGCCAAGTCGTCAAGTCCTCGAAGGACAGCGGTGGACAATTTGCAGCAACCCGTGCTGCTGAGAAGATGGCCGACACCCTCAAGGAAAAGGAATTCACTCAACTGATCATCAAGTACCGAGCACCTGGTGGCAACCTCTCAAACAACACTGGGCCTGGCGCCCAAGCAGCAATTCGTGCCCTCACCCGTGCTGGCATGACCATCACTCGAATCGAAGACGTGACGCCAATCGCTCACGATGGTACCAAAAAGAAGGGTGGCCGCCGTGGCCGCCGTGTCTGAGACCTAAGGTGGATAACATGGAAGCAAAGATTGTTGATGGCTGGCCACAAGAGAATGCGATTCGTATTCTCCTCACTGATACTGACGCCGCTCAAGTGAATGCAATTCGCCGAGCACTCATTGCTGATGTTCCAAAACTTGCAATTCACCGAGTTGACTTTTCGCAAGGTGTGAACCAAGACAACAAGGGTGAAGTTCTCGAATCCGTCAACGTTCTACCAGACGAAATCCTTGCGCACCGATTGGCTATGATTCCAATCCCGACCTTCCCAGAAGAAGGCATCCACTTCATCGATACCTGCCCAAACTGCATCGACCTTGCTGAGGAATCGAAAGGATGCCCATCGTGCCAAGTTCTCTACTCGCTTTCTGCTCGAGGCCCAACCGCTGATGCAGAAGAAGAATACAAAACCGTCTATGCAGGCGACCTTACAACCATCTCCGATCAAATGTTTGACATCCGAGATGAACACAAGCGCATTCCGCTTACCATTCTCTCGAAGGGGCAATTCCTCGAGTTCTATGCCTTTGCTAACCTCGGTCGCGGCCGAGATCACGCAAAGTGGGCTTCCGCAGGAGCGGTTGGTTTCCGACCGCAGCGCATTGCCAAACTCAACAAGCCAAAGAAGGCACAAATCCTATTCAATCTTGGTTTGAAGACCTCTGATGGAACAAGCATCGACGCTAAATTATTCGGCAAGGACAAGACCCTCACCGATATCAATCACGTGATGGACCTCGAATCTGCTCTTAACCAAGTTGGACCGGGGACTGGTCGCGACGGCGACTTCGATGACGCCATCACCCTCGAAGAGGTTGAAAACGCCTACGTGTTTTCCTTTGAGACCGATGGAAGCCTTTCCCCACAGCAAGCGTTCAATGGCGCAATGGATGAACTCCAAGGTCGCTTCGAGAACCTCACAAGCGAAATTGAACGAGCCTTTGCTTGATTCAGTTTCTATGGCTTAGAAGCCCAAACAAGTCGCTCTTATTGGGCGGAGGCCATTGCTCGACGAGGGCCAAACATCCTCTCAACTTCACGATTCTAAATCCGTAAGGGCGCCACCCATCTGAGTCCCGTCCTCGATCTCATACAAATTGCTTATTTCCCCTAAACGGTTCATGTACAATATTCCAAAGCCAAAGGCAACTATGCCAATAAACATCCAAGTAACATAAGTGAAGATGCTGTCGCCTTCGGTTGAAAATTCCATGGACAGAGCGAAGAGCGAGAGAATGGTTCCAAAGGAACCAAATCCACGTCGCCATGGCGCTTCAGTTTCTTCTCTGAAGCCTTGCAAACCTACTCCTGCAAGATAAACTGCCATGAGCGCCCAGATGAATTCATCAGGATCAAACTCTGTCATGGCCAAACAAAAACCAACCACGACATATCCCATTGCGAGAATACCAAGCGTATCGAGCCAAGAGAAAAATGCATCTTCATCCTCCCATCCAAAAATTTTCCAAGCATAGTCCGTTTTACTCGAGCAGAATGTATAGAATAATCCTTCTATGATCAAAATCAATCCTGCTGACCGATAAGCTAAGCTTTGGTCGATAAGGTCAGTGTTTTGCATCGAGAAATTTATGAAAACGAGGATATGAACAACTGGTAAGAATGTAAACAGATTTGTGTACTTTTCAGTCATCGTACAATAGGTGAGATATATTGCTCCAACGATAGGGCCCAGTCCTGAGAATACGGTAATCGAGAATAAGGATCCACCCAACGCAGCATTCCTAGAGAAATTCAAGAATACCTCCTTATACGCCTCATTGAGATGGAAAATCATAGATCCATTCGCTTCTTCCTTTTTCTCCTCTGGCGACAAATCGGAATCGTTAGCAAAGCGATACATGATGCCTGACTTTGCCATTTGGTTGAGGATGAACGAATAGATCGCTCCGTAGAAAGCCGACGAACTGATCACATCCAAGAGTTCCTCTGGACCACGTCCAGCGTGCATTTCGCTGTCAAACCCAACAGCTAATGCTCCAAACATAGCGAGGATCAACAGCGGCATATGCTCCAAACGACCAGTGACCCAAGCGAAAATTGTGACAAGAATGATCATTGCTGTTGGCAACCAAGCCACATCTGGTAGCATGCCAAACAAACCAATAGTGAGCCAGATAAATGGTATGGTGAAAGGCAATTCTTCACCGACTTCTCTTTCAGTATTTTTCGAATCGATTACCGATTTGATAATCACTGCAAACATACTCAATGAAAGAACGAACGAAGAGAATGTGGGTATTTCGAGACCGCTGATCTCATCCATCGCCACTCCGAGGATGCTTATGTCCAGGAGTTGTGCGATATGGGAACCATCTGACAAAAATCGATCTGCGAAGAGGAAAATTGACAATGGCGCCATGCACAAAACAAAATTTCGCTTGTGGAGTATTCCTCGGTAAATCACCAACGAGTACATTGAGAGCAATAAGATGCCTCCACTTGCATCAAGGAGTCCTAGTGCAAGGAGACCAAACAATGTCATGTCGTCGGCTTTTGCATTCAACTCTGCTTTATCCATTTCATCTCTTTTCAGTAAAACAGAGATAATGATTGGGCCAGAGAGTAAGATGATATCGAAAAGAAGAGTATTGATTTGTAATTCGTCCGTTTCAACCTCATTCAACAAGAATTTCAAACCAATTGGTAATGAAATTATGAAGGTGGCCCAAACTGCGATTGCCCTCGATACCGAGTCGTTTCGATCTTCGATTAAGACCTCTCTTATGAGGATCGAAATCGGAATAATAATAATTGCAATCCAGTGAACATCGGTGAGGAAACTTTCAATATTTATGGCCGATATAGAGATCATAATCAGTGCCAGTGGCCCCAATAGACTCGATCGTGCAAGTGGCCCGAAGCCTTTGATTTCCTCTGGTGCATCTCGAAATGGTGTAATCCACTGAAGGCTCTCTTGATCATACACCGGCACCATTCCCTGCCCCTTTGCCTGAGTGAGTTGCAGTAGATATCCAAGATCCAATTCAGATTCTCTAAACTTGAACATCATCATGTATACCGCAAGCGCAACAATCGCCAAACTAACATTGAAGCCATCGAGTTGATTCTGATAGTTATCCAGCATTGGGATCTCCAATCTCTCCAATGAGGACAGCACCACTGTTAGAATCATTGCCAAAGTGACTCCTAGGCTCGCTGAAACAAATTTGCTTTGTTTACCTGAGTTCACAGCGTCTTGCTGCTGTAGGTATGCAGAGATAAGGATGTAAAAGACGACAGCCCAAGGGATTAACCAACTGGTGCCAAACAAGACCGCCTTTGACAAAAACAAATTGACGATAGCAATATTGATTGAAAAATCTGTGAGTCGATTATTGCGCCTTGAATATTCCACAATGACCAGAATTGTGAGCAGGATTATTTCCTCGAGTAAATCATATTCTGAGGCCACAGGGTTGTAATAACTCTGGATCAAAAACGCCCCGCTGATCGCAATAACAGACCAGTCGGCAACCCAGCGCCGTGTGACTTTCGATATGATCACAAGATAGGGCAACATCGCCGTAGCGATGATCCATGGTATGATACTGGACTCAGGAGTGAATAGGAACAGGGACCCAGCAAGTCCAATTGGCATGTATGGTATTCTCCGCTTTAGCGTTGCAGGGAAGTACCCGATCAGGACCGTGAGCCACAAGATGACTTGGAGATTCAGAACCCCTTCTAAAGCGCCGAGATTATTTGCTCTGAGTGGGCCGAGAACCAAATTCAAATCATCATGTTGAACCAACCAGATTGCATAAATGACAACACCAACCAAGAAGATAGAAGTCCATTGCATCAAATCCTGCCTTAGCCGGTCATCAGCTGCTAGGGAGCCTTGAACCAAGATGATGAACGTCATCAAAGATAACGCGCCGCCTTCGCCGCCGAGGACCCCATCCGGCGTGTGAGCGAATTCGTAGAGGATTGGGACAAGTCCACTGAAAACCGCGACAATAGAGAAAATAATACCATTATTCGTCCGAAGCGCTAACCACATCGATAGGGCTGATAGTGAGATAATCGAGATCCCAAGTTCATATGAGACAATTTGATTCGACCAATCAAGCCATGGTCCGAAACCAATCATTACGATGGCAAGAGGAGTGAGCGTATTGACTGCTAAGCCGAATGTGATTTCACCATTGAGTTTTCTCAAGTACCAGTACTGGCCTAGTGCAAGTGCGACACAGCCTGCTAATTGGACATAAATTGCTTCAGCGGCAGGTTGCCAATCTTCTTCCTGCCAGGGCCTTAATTCATCAATGAAAATGTCCATTCCGGCTTCGGCAGCGATGCTGATCAATAATCGCATCGAATAAAGGACTCCAATGGCGGAGAAAAAGAACCCAATACCTATGATGTAGCCATGTATGCTGTGGACCAAATTACCTCCTTTGCGACGTTGCCACTCGACGAGCGCAATCGCCATCATTGCTGAAATGATGCCTCCAAAACCAAGAACGAAAAAGTCCTCATTTGAAGTTGAATCGTTCCAAGCAATTGAGAGAATACCGCCCCATATAGCGGCCAATGAAATTCCATACAAAATCAATTGAGCAAACTTTTGTAACTCAATATTTTCTTCCCGGGGCTGAATGTTACCAATTGGGCGATCAACAGCAGCCACTGGTTTTTCTGGTGAGAAAAGGCTGCCAGGCCTGTCATTTCGCGGAGTCAATGTTCGGTTTCTACGTCTTGGTCTAACAGGAGCTTCTGACAAATGAATCGATAATATCGATGAACATTTGTATATTATAATTTACTCCGGACACTAAAAAAAAATGCCAACAGAGTGAATATTGGGAGACTTCACACCTTTTCACTACAAATCAATTTGATGTTGGTAACTGGCAACTATTGCGCCCCATCTGGGTGTTAAATGGGCAGTAACAATTTGCCGAGGTCAACACGCCCCAGAGGCCGACCAAGAGAAAAAAAATTTCAATTTGAAACGACCCGAGAAAATCGATAATTACAGCAGAAGTGCCGAAGGTTGCCCGCAACAAGCGCTCCTTTCCCCCGACATTCATACTGAAAAATCCACCAATTCTGGCTATAATGACTTGTATGCCCTGACCTTACAGCATCCGTGAGGCATTATATGGCCGCATCATCCGAGGTTTGATAACGGACCATGACCGCCTTCCACCCATGCAGAACGCACGCCGCACTGCCATTTGTCTAACTTTTTTGTTCCTCATCGCCCCGATGATGCCGCTTGCAAGCGCTTCCAATCCCGAATCTGAGTTCAAGACTGAAACGGAGCAACCCACATTTGATCTCATCGAAGAATCAATCAAATCCATTGACACCCCGCCGTTGAAGTCACTTGAATTCCTCACTCCAAAGTCAACATCGACCAGCGGCAGGGCGGCATGCCCGAGCCCATCTACGCTCCAATCCGACGGTGGATCAAGCGGTGATGCTGGGGCAGACGCAAACTCTTCGAGATCCCTCGGCACCAATCCAAACTCTGGAACAACCGGAGTCCAAGGATGTGTTGATGCAACCGATACCGATGACTGGTACACCGTGACTACGACTGCGGGTAAAGACGTTGATGTGGAACTCGTTGTTCCTTCCGGAGCAGATTTTGACCTCTATCTTGTTGATTCTTCTGGATATGAATATGACTATGATTGGTCAGAGTACAGTGACCCACTTGAAAAGGTCAGCACGACAGGTACGAGTTTCTCAGGTGTTGCTTCAACATTCTACATCAATGTCCGGGCCTACAGCGGGGATGGCCAGTACACGTTGAGAACGTGGACCAACAACACACCGCCGCGCCCTGATTTGGTCATTACTTCGGTCATCGAACCGGCAACTGCGCAAGCAGGCGACACGGTATCGGTGGAATACGTGGTCGAGAACATCTACAACACCACCTCGGACGCATTTGAAGTCCAATTTATTCTTTCAACAGACCAAACTTATGACCAGTTCGACACCCTCCTTTCTGAGTCACAAAGCGAAGCAGCACTTGCAGAAAACACATCTCGCACCACAGTTGCATCAGTCACATTACCGAGCAGTCTTTCAGATGGTTCCTACTACTGGATTATTTGGGCAGATGGCTACAACAACCTCACCGAATACAACGACACGAACAACAACCTCGCTTCCGACCAAGCCATGCTCGTTGGAGATTCGTGCCAGGATTACAATCCAAACGGCGAAAATGACGCAGGACTTGGCGCTGACGCTCCAAACAATGAATCAGCAGCATCAACACCGCTAGGTACGAATGTTACAGCCACCTACACAGGTTGTATTGATGGCCGCGAGGGCAGCGATGTGTTCGCCTTCGATGTTCCGGTAAACCATATCATCGAGGCACAACTGACAATGGACCAATCGGTCTTTTTCACCTTGCGTTTGACCACTTCCAATGACGATACTGTCGACTATGTTGGTACACAAGGTTTCGTGACCACAAAAACTGATGATTACGACGGAGTTGAAGATACGTATTTCCTCAACATCAGCCGATCTGGGACTGCTGTCAACTGGACGCTTGATGTATGGACGAACTACTCAGCTCCCTCAGCGAACCTCATTGTGTCTGATGTGAGCGCTCCAACAACGGGCGTCGCGGGGTCGAACCTGGTGGTTGATGTTGTTGTCAACAATACGGGCTCCCTTCTCGCTCCAGCAAGTACACTATCGGCCTGGCTATCGGTCGACGGCGCACTGTCGG
Organism: Candidatus Poseidoniaceae archaeon; assembly: GCA_965662715.1. Taxonomy (GTDB): domain Archaea; phylum Thermoplasmatota; class Poseidoniia; order Poseidoniales; family Poseidoniaceae; genus MGIIa-L1. The sequence goes on from CBFIIS010000040.1 coordinate 13,849, forward strand.
TCGATTGGGACTTACCATTAGGTAACACAAGCGTCCCTTCCATTGACGCAAATCAATCGGACACCGTCCAATTTTCTGGGACCATTCCCGCAAATGCACAAGGTGGAAACTACAGTGTCATTGTGATGGTGGATTCGGATGAACTCATCGACGAAAGGAATGAACTCGACAATGAAGGAATGGCCGAGGATGAACTTCTTGTCGACCAGAAAGCGACCGCTTGCCCTGCACAGGACGATGGTGGCTTTGGGGGCGACGCTGGCGGAGATGAAAACACAGCTTATCTCCTCGGCGAGGATATTTCGATGACGATTACCGGATGTGTTGATGAGAATGCAGACCCGGAGGACTGGTACGAAGTGATCGTTTCACCGGGCCTTAACCTCACCGTGACCCTTGTGAATTCACCTGATCAGGACGCAGACGTTTACCTTAGAGACAGTTCAGGACAGTGGTTTGAGCGAGGGTACTTGGCTGGTTCCAATGATGAAACCATTTCAACTGCCGACGATGCGACCTATGCGGGAGCCGGAGGAACATACTTCATCAGCGTTGAAGCTTATCTTTCACTGGGTGTGTATTCCCTCGTCATCGAAACAGAAGGTGTTGATCCAAACTCGTTCAACTGCGGCCAACAAAACGATCTCGGGATTGGCCAAGATGCGCCAGCCGGAAACGGAATCAACCTCGGTCAGAATCCATCAATAGGCGGAGAGGGATGCTTCTCTGGTGCAGACGAACTCGATATCTACGGATTCAGCATCAATGAAAACGAAAACTTCGATCTCATCTTTGATGCAGATACGAGCCTACCATTCACCGTGACCATCCAGGACGCAGGAGGCAATTTGATCGCCACTGCAGACAACACAAGCTACGGGATGGTCTTCCAAACCCTCGGTACAGCGTATGAGGGTCAGACCAAGGATTACACCGTGGTCATCGACGCAGCAGGGGCCTCAGGATTGTACAATCTTTCAATCAATACAGTCGGAGCGGCACCAGCAGATGTTGCAGTTTCCAGCCTCGTATGTCCATCTGACCACACCTCCGGTGAAGAAGTCCAAGTTTCTTGGGAACTGGTCAGCCTCAGAGGGCCAGCGAATGGTGCTACAATCACCCTTCACCTCGACCTGCTTGATGAAAGTGGTAGCGAAATCGATCGTATGGTCACGACTTCAGCGCTGGTCTCGACCCAAGGAAATCTAACCTTCGGGGCCGACTCAGAATTTTACACAACGCCTGATGAGACCACAACTGGCAACTACACTTGCCGACTCACCATCGACGTCAATGACGACCTCACTGAAAGCGATGAAACCAACAACGTTCACATCGGCGATGTGTTCTTCATTCAAAATGAAGAGGAATTGTGGGCGAATGACGTCGATCGCGATGGCTTCAACACCACGGATTCCGGTGATGGCATTGTTGATGATTGCCCGACAACCTTTGGCGAATCGACCATTGATCGAAACGGTTGCGCGGATATCGATGAAGATGGAGTGTCTAACCTCAACGATTTGTGGGCACTCGACCCCACTCAAGCCCTTGATACCGATGGAGATTCCTTTGGCGACAACCCACTCGGCACAGATGGCGATCAATGCCCCGATGTCCCCGGAGTTGCAGGCGGCGAGGGTGGCGATGGATGCCCGGCAGCCATCGTTGATGCAGATGGTGATGGCGTGGTCGACGCAGACGATGACTGTCCAGACACACCTGATGGTACGATCGTTGGCGCAGATGGATGTGAAATTGATGACTCAATCGACGATTCCGATAACGACGGCAATGATGGAGATACGAACACAGGCGACGACAACATCACCACTCCTGTTGATGGGACGGACGATGATAGCGGTGATGGAACGGTTGACAATTCAGACGACGCAAGCGATCTGAACGATGTCCAAGCGGAATCCGAAATCTTTGGCATGTCGCCACTTATTGTCTATGCAGTGGTCGGCCTCATTGTCGCTGGATTGCTTTCAGTTCTCCTTCTTCGAGGTCGCGGTGGTCAAGGGGATGCAAGTGCCTTCGCAGCCCAAGAAAAGGCCTACGGGGCCGCTCCTGCGCTCGCCGCACACGACCCAACCATCACTGCTGAACAACTCGCATATGAACAACAATTGGTTGCCTCTGGATACCCTGCAGACTATGCACGATCCTACGCAGATCAGCACTTCCGCCCTTGGCTGAAGAACTGATTGAACCTCAAATAGTTCGAAGCGAATGCTCTTGACCCCCCTTCATCTGGGCGT
>CBFIIS010000041.1:0-15796 GCA_965662715.1 Candidatus Poseidoniaceae archaeon
CTCATCGTCATCCATGGCGACGTTGGCAGCGACCCCGGAGCTGGTATGCAAGGTGGCCGAATTGTCATTAACGGACGGTGCCCAACGCCTCCAAACGGCGTATCACTACGACCACTTACGGCTGCAGAAGTCAAATCGATTAACAAACAATTGAATGACGAAGAACTCGAAGTCCCTTCTGATGCTGTATGCCTCACACCCACTGAACTCATTGATGTTGAACAGGAAGGTGGCCAAGTATCAGCATCTGACCTTTCCATGATTGGCCTTGTTCCAAACGATCGCCCACATCAGCAATCCTACGCAACTTATGACACGGTCACACTTGTTGGTGAGCGAGGCGATAAGGGCACACCAGTTGCTTTGCCACTACCTCTTATGGCCATTCTGCCGGATGGAAAGGATTTGTCTCTTCCAAAGGACGCTTCAGCACACACAGCATCGATTCTAGCCCAACAACCGTTCCTCACCAGATCAAACCCCCGAAGCATCGACTTCGCACTTATCGATGAACATAATCTTGCTGATGCACCCGAACTTTTGGATTCAGCTGCTGGTGCCGTGTTTGATTTTGACCATTTGCCTGCAATGAATTCCGAGCAACTGGATGGTTTCTTTGTCGCTGTTCGGACCCTCATGGGTAAACAAAAGCCATTTGGTATCATTCACGGTTTGGGCCGTACAACCAACCTCCATGTACGAGCCGCTCATCACAAAGCTGACCTGGCTATTTCCAGAATCGAAGACGGAAGTGGGGTTCCTGAAGCAGCAGCATTGCCACTGATAGGACGTTCATCAAAATCAAATCTCGAAGGCACTCATACTGATGTAGGCGTTTTACTCGGACTTTCTGCGACCGCTCATGACCTTGCTGTTCTCAAGGCATCTGGCATCAAAATTATCGCTTGTGAAGTGCCGATGGCCGATGCTAACGATCTTGCGCACTGGTTGCAGACTCTGCACCAAGACATGGCTGGTGTCCTCTCAAGACTCGGCCTTGATTCAATCGACCGACTGCAACGAGCAAACTTGCGTGCGCTCGACCATGAAACTGCTGCAATTAGTGGATTGCGCTTGGTTGGCTATGAACGACCACTGCCACATTGGTTTGCTCGCTGAGGTGATACGATGCCAACGATTTCAATTGAACAAAGTCTCATCGCCCAACTCTTGCACCGACACGGGCTGGACAATGATGTTGCGAGGATGGCGGATGAACTGCCTTTATTGGGGACAGATATTGATGCTTGTAACGAACAAACACTCGACATTGAAATCTTCCCAGATCGACCTGACCTGCTCTCGGGCGAGACCTTGACAAGAGCGATGAGGCCTTTCTTGTACAAGCAGAAGGCCAAGCCAAATCTTGATGTCGCCAAAGGAACGATGACGATGTCTGTTGACCCTTCTCTTGAGCATGTTCGTCCAATCATTCTTGGTGCTGTTGTGCGTGGTGTTGAGGCGGGGACCGCTGGTGAAAATGAAGCATTCATCAAAGCACTCATGGATCACCAAGAAAAATTGCATTTTGCACTGGGACGAGGAAGAAAGCGGGCATCAATAGGTGTCCACGATCTTGCCACCATATCCCCACCATTCCGAGTCAAAACCGTACCAGGGAGCACGAGTTTCACCCCTCTAGCAATGGATGAAAAAATGACCATAGATGAGATCCTCACCAAACACCCAAAGGGGATTGATTACGCTCACCTGCTGGAAGGAATGGAGGCATACCCTGTCATCGTCGATCAAAATGAATCCGTGCTTTCTTTCCCACCAATTATCAACGGAAATCATACCACTGTCACTTCTGCAACAAAGGATTTCTTCATCGATGTTACCGGTTGGGACCGCCGAGCATGTGAAGCCAGTTTGATGCTCATCGCAAGCCAACTAGAGGAGCGAGGCGGAACGATTGAATCCGTTGAAATCACCGGCTATGATGGAAAAGTCGAACATTTGCCAAACTCGGAACCACTTCGCCACGAGGTCACGGAGCGATTGCTCAATGGATTGCTTGGCCGAGCGCTCACCGATGACGAAATAAAAACCGCAATCAACCGAATGGGTGGGGATTTCCACGGCCGAACAGCTGCTGAAAATGCGCCTTCTCGTGAACCAATGAATATGGCAGATGTTGTTGATGGCGACGTTGTGCTCACCTTCATGATGCCCCGATGGAGGTTCGATATCTTGCACCCCATTGATTTGGTCGAAGATGTGGCGATCGGGCATGGCTATGAAGACCTTGGCACAGATGTGCCTAGGGCGCCGTTGACAGCTTTGCCAAGAACGGATGGTCACATTCGCCGAAGAATTCGTGATTCCCTTCAGGGCCTTGGACTTATGCAGATTCAGTCACTCACCCTTTCCAATGATACGGACCAATTTGAGGCCATGCGGTGGCCTGCGATGGGTGAAGTCACGAGGATTACGAACCCAATCACCATCGATCATACGTTGCTTCGCCAGTACCTCTTACCCGGACTTTTCCGATTGCTGGCCTCCAATAGGCACCACGAGTTACCCCAGGCAGTTTACGAATTAGGAACGGTTGTTCGCGACCATACCAACAGTGACCGATTTGCTTTCCTTGTTGCCGAGCAAAATGGCGGATTTGCTGCCGTGCGTGGCCGTATTCAAGCCATAATGAGGGACCTCGGTGCAGAGAATTACACCATTGAGCCGCTCGGTGGAACAATGGGTCCATGGCTTTCGGGGCGTGCCGCAAAGGTGATTGTTGATGGCATTCATGTCGGATGTTTTGGTGAAATGGACCCCCATGTTGGACACCATTACGAACTCAAAGTGCCATTAAGTGGCGCAGAATTTGACATTCAGGAATTGGAACGCGCACTCCCAGATCCGGTTTGAGGTGGCGACATGTGTGGAAGGTTTGCCCTCGGCACACCAATTGAGGAATTGGCAAATGCGATCCAATCCGAGCCCCTTTCACCACTGACTCCTTTCACCCCTTCATGGAATATTGCACCAACTCATTGGGTGCCTGTGGTCACTCAAAATGGGATTGATCGCCGCTCAACTGCTCCACGACATATGCGATTGATGCGGTGGGGTCTACGTCCAAACTGGTCGAAACCATCGACGCACGAACCCAACAATGCAAGGGCCGAAACCGTCGATCAAAAACCCATGTTTAAGCAAGCGTGGGCCAATCGTCGATGTATCATTCCAGCTGATGGATGGTATGAATGGATGACAACTGTGCAGGGCAAGGTGCCATGGTACCACTACCGAATCAATGGTGGCCCGTGCTGGCTTGGTGGCATATGGGAATCTTGGTCTTCCACCGATGGAGATCATGTCGAATCTTTTGCATTGTTGACGGTTGATTCGAACGATGATGTTCGTGAGGTACACCACCGCATGCCATTGGTATTAGAAGAACACCAGATTTCCGATTATTTAGGAGGAATGGACATACGATCCCAACCACAGAATGCTTTGATTGACAGGCATGTTGTGGCTCGAGAAGTCAATGCATCCACAAGCGAAGGAAGCCACCTCATCAATCCAGTTCCGACACTGTGGTGATTAAGAATAAGGGGCATATGTTCCGTCTTCACTTCGAACATAGGCCACTGGATCAAACGAACCATTTGGTAATTTTTTGTAATGATAGCCATCCGTGTGATGATGCCATTCAACGGTTTCTTTGATGGCCGACGTTGTAGGTTGACTTGATGCAACAACTCCGTCATAGTGCTTTGATTGGTCCGTGGCTCGCTCCACTGTTTCTTTTCCACTTCCAAAAAAGGAAAGGGCTGCCTTGTAATCCTCTTTTTGTTGTTCTGTGGATCCTGAACTAATGCCTTGATCTTCTGTTTTTCGATACACGATAGGAGCGGGAGGTTCTTCTGCCAATTGCATCGGTTGCTTCTTCTTTCCAAATGGCCAAATGGGGGGCATATCCCTGCGAAATCGACCACATTCATGAACAATCCGAACCAGCATTGACGCAAGATGGGGGGCACCTTGAAGGAGGTCAAGGCTTGCACGAATCATGCGCTGGCATATCATCCTCGTGATGCTGTTGCTTCACAGCGCGTCTCCACTCATCGGCGATGCTAAGGGTGAACACCAGACAACAGCACGAACAACTGATGCAACGCTCATCGGTTTAGACGAGACTGTTGTTCATCGAAACGAATTGGTTGAAGTGCATTTCACTCTGCACAACATGGGATCAGAAGAAGATACCTTCACCATTGATGCAACAAACATACCATCGGAACTTTTGATCTCTGGACTCCCGCTCACCCACACACTCGAAGCAGGTTACCTGAAGAGTTTGAAATTCAACCTCAGTGCGGTGTCATCAGCAAGTTATGGGACACAAACCATTCAACTCCAACTTTCCTCGGCCAATGACCTCAATTGGGAGTCGATGCATAACCTCACAGTTATCGTCGCTCCATATTCAAGACTGGATTTTGGCAACCAAGGCATATCATCGTTCATCAGTGATGCAGGTACACGAACATCTGTCGCTGTCAACATCACAAATAATGCATCCTTTGATGATGATGTGACGTTCAATTTGTACACCACCAGTGGATGGAATTGGGGGTGGACAATGAATAACACAGACGGCGTGAATGCATACGAAACCCTTGCACCAGGCCAACTCGCTTACGTCTATTTGTGGGTTGATATTCCGGAGATTATCGATGGAAGTCCGCTTGCCCAAACAGGCCCTAGGTTCCAACTCAAGGCTGTTTCAAGCATCGACAAAGCAGTATCACAATGGTCATTTGATTTGCTCATGGACTCGTATCGTAACGCCTCAATTGATGCAAAGGGCGATGATTTAGTACTTGATCCTGGGGCAAACGGTCGAATTGTAGTTGATGTTCGCAATGTCGGAAACACATACAATCGGCTCAATATTACCCTACAAGCCATCGATGAACAAGGACAGCCGATCCCTGGACTCGCTCTGGAGGACCGCATTGCAAGGAATGGCTGGACTATGGCTTTGTTCAAGGGACTCGAAAGTGTTGAACTCGCACCAAATGAATCACGCTCAATCGAAATCGGATTCCAAGCACCGGGGGATTATTTTGGTTCGATCGATGTAAGGGTTCGAGTGTTTGCACAAGGGGCACAAGAGCGAGTGAGGACCATTGATGTTGGAGCTTCAATCGATTGGCAACGAAACGCAACCGTAGCGATTCAAACCGATGAGTGCCAGTACCTTTTACCAAACGCCACCTGCACAGCCTCGGTGCTGATTGAAAACACTGGGAATGCAAGGGACACATTTACGATGCATCTGATGTCCACACCCGATTCAGTCGATGCTACACTGCTGGTGAATTCTGTAAGTCTCGACCCGTTTGAGTCCACCCTTGTTGAGATGGTTCAGGTTGTCGCCAATACAGATGCATTGGCATTTGAAACCGGGGATGTGGCCCTGGAGGTCCGCTTGGATGGAACCGAAATTCCTGTTGGACAAGTGGCCGTACCAACAAAAATTGCACCTGTCATTCTGTGGGTGTTTGAAGACATCGAGGAAACAATCGACAAGAATGGCCGGTTATCAATTTCAATGACTGCACGAAATGAAGGAAATGCAGTCGATGGTTTACTCGTTCAATTGCAATCTTCACATTCCACGCCAATGTCGTTCATACCACCCTTCATTGCCGTATACGAAGAGAATGTTGAGTACCCGAGATCGTATGAAATTTCGGACATACCAATTGGATTTAACTTCACAATAGAAGCATGGGTCGACTTACCACAAGATCAGCAAAGCAATGGCACGGTGTATGTGAACACCACGGTCCGTTCACAATTTGCCCCTGATGAACCCTTCATTCAAACCAGCGTAGGTAGTTATCTTGGCGTACCGTGGCAGGACGTCGAGGCATCAACGAGTTGGTTTAATCCTTCAGTGATCATCGATACCATCGTAGAAATCGCGCTCGCATGGTTCTGGGTGATTCTTTCACTGGTGGTATCTGTGGCGATTATTCAACGTGCAGTGACCGCCCGAAAGGAACGTACTAAGGAGCGATTGCTCTACCAGCAAATGCACGCACCAGCACCCAAAGAAGAGGCGCAAGACTGGATGGAGAAATTCCAAGAAAAACAAGTCGTTGAGGTCCAAGAAGTCGTCATGGCAGTGTCGCCTGAGCACTTCCAAGAGGCGTTCACGAACCGTGCAGGCAGCCCCACTCCAGCACCTGCACCAATCGAAGCTTCAGTCCACAGTGCTGCTGCAAAAGCACTCGATGCACAGGATAACCTTCGAACCATCGCCAAGGCTGATGATTTACTGCTCGACATCAACACAGGAAACATTGCCCAATCTGTGAGCGATGAGAAGATCCTCCCCGATGTAGAAGTGCACCCTAACATGACGGTTCGAAACGACCCAAAGGAGATTCTAGGGTCAACTGAACCACAGGTGGAAAAAAGTAGTGTCCCACTACCAACAACGCCCTCAATGATTGACTTGGATGATTTGGATGTGTGACCATGTGGTCTGCTGGGGTGGATGAAGCAGGTCGGGGACCTGTTCTTGGCCCCTTGGTTGTTGGTGCAGTGGCCATTCCCACGAAAGATCTCCATCTCCTCGTCGACCACGGGATTCGTGATTCGAAAGACCTCACGCACACCAAGCGTCTTGACATGGTGAATTGGTTTCACGACAACGCTGCACAGCGTGGTTGGATCCACCAACTGATCGAGTGCATGCCACCTCGAATCGACGCTGCTGTCATCAACAATGGACTCAATCTCTTGGAGGTGGAATTGTTTGCAGAAGCTTTGAATCCAATTCGTAGGCATGTAAGTGAAGGCGTCTCTATCCTCAATGACGCATGCGATGTCAATGCTCAGCGATTTACAGACCGAATCGCAGCACGTTTGGCAGAATGGCCTTGGACAAACTCGACGATGTCTTCAGAACACAAAGCAGATGCCAATCATGCTGTTGTAGGCATGGCAAGTATCCTTGCTAAAGTGAGAAGGGATGAGATCATCGATGCACTGGAAAACGAAATCGGATATCCCATCGGTTCAGGTTATCCTTCTGATCCGCACACAAAGGCAGCTCTACCTGCACTGCTCAAAGGAAAAACACCGCATGATGCTTTACGCTGGTCATGGAAAACTGTCAAGCGTGAATGGAATGCACTCCATGGCGAAGATCCACCTGCTCGCAAGTTTACAGACAAGAAACAACGGACATTGTTTGGACCCTAAGCCAACTCAAGCGCCACTCAATTGATGAAGGAAAGACGACAGCGTGAGTTGAACCCCATGTCATGGTCACCCGATGAAGCAACCCTCGCTGCCTTTCGACATCTCGCGTTGCAGAACGCAATTGAGTATGAAGGAAAGGCTGCACCAGGCTCTGTTATTGGCCGACTCATGGGCACGAGAGCAGATTTACGTCCTCATGGCAAAGTGATTTCACCACTGATCGCAAAAGCTGTGGCTGAAGCGAATGCAATGGCTGCATCTGAGGGCCTTGATGCATTACGGAACATTTTGGAAAACGAAGCACCCCACCTCTTGGAAAAGCGGGAGAAGAAAGAACGGCGAGTCGGACTACCTGAATTGAAAAATGCTGAGAAAGGAAAGGTTGTTCTTCGCTTCGCACCAAACCCAAATGGGTCGCTTAGTTTTGGCCATGCGCGCGGGATTGTCATTAACGGTGAATACGCCAAAGAATGGGATGGAGAACTCATACTTCGTTTTGATGACACTGACACTGTTGTGAAACCGCCCCTGCCGGAGGCCTATGGAGAGATTCCAAAAGAAGCCGAATGGCTCCTTGGTTTTGCACCACATCGAATCGTCATTGCAAGTGATCGAATACCGCAGTATTATGAGCATGCAGAAATGATGCTTGAACGAGGTTTTGGTTATGTTTGCCAATGCTCAGGTGAAGAATTCAAGGTATACAGAGTTGACAAAACAGAATGCCCTTGCCGGCCGAACGCCTCAGAGTTAAACATGAAATTGTGGGGAAAAATGCTCGATGGCACCTTCAAACCTGGTGATGCAGTGGTGCGGGTAAAGACCGACATGACGCTCAAAAATCCAGCATTAAGGGATTGGCCAGCACTCCGTATGCAAGACACTGCTCATCACCCTCACCCTCGACCAGGGATTGGATCGAAGTACCGAGTTTGGCCTCTTCTTGATTTCCAGAGTGCCGTTGAAGATCATCTGCAAGGCGTCACCCACATTATTCGAGGCAAGGATTTGATGGATTCGACTCGTAAGCAGACCTTGCTGTATGAGCACTTTGGTTGGACCTATCCTGAGACGATGTATTGGGGTCGGGTCAAAGTCCATGAGTGGGGTGGATTTTCAACTTCGCAGATGCGAAGGGACATAGAAGCCGGGATGTTTTCTGGTTGGGATGACCCAAGATTGCCAACCCTACAAGCACTCAAACGAAGAGGCATTACTTCCGAAGCATTACGCTCATTTTGGGTCGAACTGGGCGTCACGCAAAAAGACATTTCAGTCCCGCTTTCGTCTCTTTTTTCACACAACACAAAGCAGGTTGATGATGAAGCACCACGGCTCGCCTTCATTCGAACCCCCGTTTCGGTTCAACTCAAGGGACAGCACCCTGAATCCATTGAAATTGATGTGCACCCAAACCACGAAACTATGGGGATGCGCACCTTTGACTTACATTCAAAAACCGTTTGGATTGAAGATGAAGACCTTGGAAAAGGAAACCTACGCTTGAAAGGTTTCGCTGACCTTGATATCGAGGGGGGCGAGGCAACAGTCGTTTCCATAGATCGCAGCGATAATCGTCCAATCATTCACTGGCTAAGCGAGGCACAGAGCCGACAAGGAAAACTCATCATCGCTCAGGATGGAGAAATCATCGAGCATGTTGGCCAAATGGAAAGCCACGCATACCCCGAAGGGACCATCGTGCAATTGGAACGAATTGGATATGGTCGAGTCATCGATGAAACCACAATTCTGTTCAGTCACTCTTAACATTCGAAAAAGGAAGCCTCATAGAGCCAACCTTGTGTACTTACGGTATGGCAAAGACCGTAGCAGACTTGAACCTTGACGATGAACATATGACCATCGGCATTGAAGATACACTCCAGGAGGGGGCTCGACGGATGTTAACCATCCCTGGCGGAATCGTTGTCGTCCTATCGGATGACAACAAGGTCAGAGGCGTTCTTGGGCATGCTCAATTCCTTAAAGCAATGGCAGAAGCGGCCGACGTGACAAGTTCCAAATGTGCAGAGTGGATGGAAATGGATTTTCTTCAAGTTGCACATACAGACACACTGAAGCATGTCCTCTCCGAAATCAAAAAGCGTTCACCCCAGGCAGTTGTAGCCGTAGACGAGCATGGTGAATTCAGCGGATATTTTTCCCCTAGTGACTACCACGAAGCAAGCAGTTTGGTATCGACCATGCGCTCAATCGGTCTCTGAATCAAGCCACGAGTTTGATGACGCGTTCACAACCAGCACACGCGAAGCGGAATGGTCGCTCTTCGCTGAGCACGGCATTATTTGTCCCACAAGCTGGGCAGGGTATGCTTGGCGTATTGACCAGAGCCATCGCATCTTCGTTTAACCGAATTCTTGGACTCGAAATCGCAGTCATCCACCACAACAGGATTGTGAAACCAACCGCAGCACCTACGAACACGGCAGGATAGGCGAAGAAATGAATCAGAGCAATGATTGGCACCATGATCAATTCAAGCACAAGGATCCTGCGAGATTTAGTCCTCGTCATTTTCAAAGCAACCACAAGGCCAGCAAAGAGGGCAAGACCGACGCCCAATACGAGAGGCAATGGAGCATTCAGTGGAGAATTGGAAGGGATGAAACTGATGGTGAAATCTTCGTCTTGATTGAGGCCATCACCCTCAATGGAGACAAATTCACCCCAAGGATAGCGTGATTGGGAAACCCTCACCTCTTCAGTTTCCAAGACCTTAGCATCGATGTAGGAAGCAAACCCAGAGGATGTGCCTTCAAGCGTAAGTGTGAGTTCTGACCATAAAGGCGCAGGCTGGACGGTAATGAAACTCCTCAAGAGGACCATTTTTTCATTGCTTTGGAGGTTCTCAGTTGTACGGAAAATAAGTGATACTGGATGGTTGACCACATCTGGTTCGCCATGCAGGTCCAATTCTATGTCGATGTTTTCAAAGGCTTTGAAACTACCAAGGAGTTCCTCAGCATCGATTCCAAGACCCACATTGAGATAATAAGAGCACAGTCCTGATTGAGTGGTTGCCCCAGTCAGCATTTGCAGTTCGAATTCGTTGATTTCGGTTGGTTCAATCGAACGACTGATTCGATCATCATCAGTCACTGCGCCTTTATCGAAACTCTGGAGCACTTGCGATAAATCTGTGACTTCATCCCCAATGTGGTCAAGGCCCCATCGCATCCAGAATGCCATTTCATCATCAATGGTTACTGTTGTTTCTCGTGTGAGTTTCAGAACACCATCCGCAGAATCGAGTTCGAAGGATCCAGTGACGGTGAGTTGACTTCCCTCGCCGTTGGTTTGCAGAGGCTCATCAGGAGGGTAGTACGTGCCTGTGCCTCCGGTCGAATCAAAGGTCTCAACAACAAATGATGCCATACCAGAGAGCGTACTGCTTCCTGCTTGGAGAACGAGTTCTACTTTTGCCTCGACGGTTTCCTCGCCACCAGCAGCATCAAGCCATGTCCAAGTGATACGAACCCCATCCCCCTGTGAAGTTTCAATTGGATCCCCGTCCAAGAGAACCCCATTCACCCTCATGTTGAGGGATTCTGAATTTGAAAGAATTTTCGTACCCCAAGAAGAGTCAATGACGACTGAAAAGTACACCTCTGAGCCTTCAACCTCAGGCTCGAGCAAGGTGAGCGACATCAATGGCATTTCCCCTTCAAGAACTGAATCACTGTCCTCACTGCCCCATTGAAATTCAAGTTTGGCTTCACCGGCTGGTAGACTGAACACCACGCTTCGAGCTGTGACCGTCAAGACCACATTGCTTGAGGAAGAAATTGTGGTTGTGTCAACTTCAATATCGAAACTTAAGGTACCTTTGCCTTGAGCCAAAAAGGAACTTCCAGGAGCGGTTTCAGCAGTGAAGGTTTGGGAACCAATCTGTAATGAAGCAGTTGCGTTGACTTGAGCTCCTGCCGCATTGGTCACTTCATAGGCCATGTCAAAAGTCCACGTTGATGCGGGAACTGTTCCCGGCCAAACATCTGGTAATGCCCAAGACCCGACGGTTTCTTCGGATGTCACTGCAGTTGCGATGGTTTTCGACATCGTCGTTTCAGACAAATCTTGTATGAATGGTGTGAGAGTTCCACTGCTTTCGGAGCCAATCAGGTGGAGTGATACATCGACTGAGTCACAACACACCACAGTATCTTCTGCTTGGGCAAAGCCCACTAAAGAACTGTTCATTGGTGCCATGATTGCAACCAAAAAAATCGAAGCAAACAACAATGGACGCCAAGACATGGTTGTCACTTGGTTTGACCAAACGCACATGGCTCATAACATGCACGATGGTTCGTGAGTTAAATTGACTAAAGTGCCTTCTCTAACAATGCACCGAGTTCCTTCTCGAACAGCGATACAACTGCTTCTCCTACCTCGCCTTGAAGGTCATCAGGAAGCAGGCGCAATCCGAGTCTGGTTGCAGCCCTTGTTGCCTTCAACTCTGCGTACACAGTTCGGGCTTTGGTGTGGAAGTAGTAGGCTACTGCTTCCTTGATTTCTGCTTTGAGTTCAGGATCTTCATCGACCTTGTTTCGAATGTGAGCCTTCAATTCATCCTTGACAAGATCACGGAATGCTTCGATGACGAGATCCTCGGTTGACATCAATTCCTGGACTTGGTCGCGGATGCTTCCTGTCAAGAGTCGTTCGATGGCCATGATTCAGCCAAGAGGCATCGAGGTTTCAATCCGTCGATGGTGTTGACGGGACCAACGCGCCGTTCATCAGGAAGAAATCTGCTAGTTTGGAAGCATGTATTTTGGCAGCATCTGCTTGTTTTGGCCAATCCTTCATTGCGGTATGAATTTGGCTCACGACATCAATTGGATGATCCCCATAGAGCAATCGGTGCCAGACCAGCTCTTCCAATCGCGGTGTGGAGAGGTTTGAATCGGTAAGGCATGGCAAAACCAATTCCGATAATGCTTGGGTCCGAGCATCGACATCCATCGTTGGCCATGCTTTTCGTAGACGCTTGAGCATTCGCTCTGAAAGATTTGGAATCATCGCATTCGATGGTTGTTCCACATCAGGAAGCGCTACAACACGCAGCGAACCTTCTTCACGCAAAACATCACGAATCGCTGTGTGTACTGGATCAAATGTCGTGTCGAGTGCCTCCCTCAGCCACAGGCCAGAGCCGGCGAAGGGACGAAGACGCCGAACCCGTTGTCCATTCGGTGCAAGAGATGCTGCAATTGCCGCACATTGGGCCACAACATCAAGCGCTCCTTGCCTGCCCTTTTTGCTGGTACCGAGTCGAACACTCACAGAAAGTGGGGTGATATGAGTGGGTGACCGTTGGGTAATGTCACTGATTGCCCAGGTGTCTTCAAAGGGATCCAGAAACATCAAACATCCGTTTTCAATGCTTTGAGGCTTGATGACTTCATCCCTTGGCAGTGTCGCCTGAGGCGGCATAAACCTGCGAACATAGGGGAGACCAACATCGAGGCAGGCAGCCTCAATGAAGCAAAGACTCAGTACACCTGCTGCATCAGCTGGAGCGTGTATGTGGATCTGTGGTGCCGAACGCATGAGGTCACATATCGTGGAAATCAGGGGGCGTATGTCCTCGAAAGTTGGTGATGCTAACATGTCCTTCAAAAGCGCCACCACACATAAGCAAAGGGTGGCTGTTCATCAGCCTGTCGTGTGAATCTGCCGTTTGACTTCACTCAACCATGAGGCGGAGTTCATCTCGCTTGTATCGCCAGTCAGATGGCAAGCGGCCTTCACCGATGTAATAGTTTGACAATCGGCGAATTTTTGATTCAGTGATTTCGAGAGAGCGCTTGTTGTGCAGGTCCTTGTGGTTGCCGTTGCCCAAGTGGTTGATGATTGCAACAGCTTGTCGCATGAGGTTCATCATATCCTCTGGATAGGTTCCACCGATGTCGTTCTCTGCGAGAACCGCCCCGATGCGCTTTCCAAGAACCAGGCGGACATTTGGCACAGCGTGTTGGTCACGTAGAATGGTACCAATTTCAGCTGTAGAATGACCAGCACGTGCAAGGTCGAGAATGAGTTCTGTCACAGCTTTAGCATCAGTGTTTGACCACTCTGGCGCTTCGCTAACAAACGGCTTGTTTGAACCGCTCTTTCCCTTTCGTGACTTGTACATACGTGCCATAAGGACAACTCCAAGGAAAACGGCGACTTGTCACCCCTTCTTAATCGCTCCGCTTGGGCTCATCGGCAAACGAAGACAATAAACGGCGTACTGCTCCGTCATGTGATGACAATTCATAGACGCTGATGTGACTTTGCGAGGCGGCCGGGAGTGCTTGGCCATTCCCAGCCGGGGGCGTGGGCCCGAGCAAGACCCAGGACATTTCCATCTTGATACACCAAAAGATCTGCACCGTTTCGCAGGTCTGCATCAAATCGCTCAACAATCGCTCCGAAGATATCACCTTTCCATTCTACGCCTGATTTGAGATGGACCGAGGCGAGGGCATCCGTCTCAGCAAGGGTCTTCACGACTGATTTTGAAAGAGAAAAACCACCACGGTCAATCGACCAAAGAGCAACTTGCTTCCCATTGAATTCCAATCGATAGCGTGGTGGTTTCCCACGGACTTTCAACTCATTCACCCAAGCATCGTTGTTCATGGTTTTTCGAGCAACACTTGCAAACGTATCGAGTAACATACGTTCGTTCTTTCGACCACGCGCACTCAATTCGTCAACGGCATCCCTTACAGCCATCGATAGGCGTTCCAGCGCATCGTGTCCGCCTGCCCCATCGCCTTGACGGGTATCGATAATTGGAACCGTTGGATGGTGCAAATCCATACCGGAATGATTGATGATCCGCTTGTACTGATGACGTTCAACAAGGGCAGAAAACATCCGCTCTATTCTTGCTTTTTCATCACCAGTCCAATCACCTGTCACTGGAACATCGTAATGAGCGGCAGGCCACACCTCTTCGAGGTCACGAGGAACCAAGCCAAGTGGAGAGGTCACCATGACTTCGTGACATGCGCTGGTGCCAATTGCACGAATAAATCGACCATGGGATTTCGAAAGGCGATATGGTTTACGAGCAGAGCACGGGAGGAGGACAAGGATCGTGTCGAGGCCCTTTGGTGCATTATAAGATTCAGTCATGAAAGCTTCCCAGTCAGCAATGATTGGGTCTGTTTGAATCGAGGCGCTGTGACAAGGGAAGGAATGGGTACGCGCCACATGAGAGGTCAACAAGCCCGGGACGGTCGCACAAAGTGCATCATGGCGCCTCAAGTGTTCAACAGAACGGGCACTGTTCAACGATTGGCGATCGACAAGAGCCCGCATTTGATCGCTGTTCATCGCAGAACGCACCTCTGCAATTGCGGTCTTCCAATGGGCGACCTGAGCATCCATTGTTGATTCTTCATCCATCGTAGAAACACAATGCCGAGGCCCCTGGCTTGTCAAAAGAACACCAGCTGCCGATGCTTGTCGGCTCCTTGACAAATCGAATAGGTCCACTCCAAACCATGTCAGCAAGGCCACATTATCAGGCCCACCAAGCCCTGGAGTCCACAATAACGATCCGGGAAAACGGCGCTTGAGCACCGTAATGGCTTCGACAAGGCGGCCGGGCTGGGCTGCGAGTTGGAGTGCATCGACGAGAACAACGATGTCAGGAAGTAACTCCGGATTCATCAACTCATCATCGTGATTGAGCCTTTGCCAAGACACTGGTAAAAGTTGGGCTGTGCCAGCAGGTTCCCCTGCATCAGCCTCCTCAAGAGATGGTGGAAGAACATGCCCAACAGAGACCTCGTAACTTGGGCCTATGGATTGAAAATTTGGTGGAGCAAGCGGTAGTCGACTCGTTAGACTCAAGGTTGACGGTATGTCCGTGGTACTCGAAGAGGAAAAAGGTGCAAACGAAGCTTCAACATCCGGATCACCCTCCAATAAGACAAGGGCTGGAGTAAAGGCACAGGGGTTTTTGCGATCACCCAAGCCCCAAAGGCGAGCGAAGCGATGTCGAGCGAGAACGCTCCTACCCAAACCCTCGTCCATGGTTCGGCCTGTGGCCTGTGCTTCTTGAAAGATTGGAAACAAATACAGCCCTAAGTTCAAATCAAGTTCCACGCAGCCAAGTCCATGCACGGGCACCACTCATCAGTTCGCGCATGGAGCCTCGTCCTGATTGTTTTGACGATGAATCTGGCAATGCTGCCTGTGACCGCAGAGACTGATGGGGAGGAAAATGGTACAGAAACCCTGCGCGATGGGCGCGTTATTGGGGTCCTGACCTCTCCAGATCAGACATATGAACGCACATGGTTCATCGAACAAGATGAATGGTTGAGTTTGAGTTTTGAATGCAGTCTGTGCACGGTTTTACTAGAAATCGATGGGACAACATCAGAAATCACCAATCAAATTGCCTATCAAGCGATTCAAAATGGAACAGCCAGCATGAAAATTACATCACCTGTTGCCGAATTTGTAAGTTATTCGCTCATCGAAAGAATTGACGAGACGAACCCCACTGTTCGCCCAAGTCCTGGAGAAG
>CBFIIS010000042.1:0-15700 GCA_965662715.1 Candidatus Poseidoniaceae archaeon
TCAATCTGATGGAACACCATTCTTGATTGACAACGCCAAGATTAGGGAAGCGCTCAACCTTTCAGCATGGTATCCTGACCTTGGCTGGGATCCAACCTCGGGAACCATGCCGATTTCTCCAGTGGCGCCTTGTACCCAAACAGGTTGGGGCCTAGTCAACCTCTCAAACATACAACCAATCATCAAGCACCTCAATGAATCAGAACCCCTAGGTGAGCGTCCAGGCGATGTTGTCGTCTGCATGAACCTCAACCAAGCTGCCAGAGAAGCGTACTGGAGCGCATACCCTACGATGCCTGTCGCTCCAACCGGAACTGGCGATGAAGGTGCCCGATCTCGTGACTGATCAAATTGCTTCAAAATTAAGCATGATTTCGCCTCTTGGGCCAAACGAAACCACTGGCTTGTAGCCTTCATGTGGTGTCATTTCAATTGAGGAAACAATGTTTTCAAACATGTTCGGTGGCAACTCAATTTCAAATCCATGCCGTGTTTTTACCCTCGTTTCGCTTGATTTGAGAACTGGCTTTGGAATACTCAAAGCAGGGTGGGCAGTTGAGGATGTTTTGGTCGTCACTGCTTCTTCGATGGTAGCATCTTTGACTTCGACAACCTCATCGTCGGATGCCTTATTGACAACAGTTTGCTGATGGCTCACCTGTTCTGAGGAATCTTGAGTCTGGTAAATCTCGTTTTCATCTCCGAGCATGCTGCTTGTCATGAAGATCCATCCCATGGTGACAATGGCGCCAAGCATGTATCCTATATTTTCCATGATGCCATTCAACGTCGATGCTGTTACGAAGGTCATGAGGATTGAACCATAGCCTCCAATGACCCTTCGCCATCGTGCTTCAAACTCAGGGCTGTAGCCTTGAATACCAACACCAATCAAGACAAAGGTCGTGAGGGTGAATGAAAGTGTATCCATTCCAGTGTTGCTGAACAACATGAAGATTCCAACGATTGTGCTTGCGACACCAGCAAGTCCGATTTGGTCGAGGAATTCAAAGAAGTCTTCATCACTCTTCCATTCGAATCCATCGTAGTCATAGATTGCATCATTCCTGATCGAAGCGAGGATAAAGCCAAGCCCTTCAACCAAGAGCAAGAGGCCAATGGCAGGGAAGAGATTGTCACCTAAGATATCCAATTGATTCAACATATTGTAAAGTGCGAGGCAGTGAACCAGCGGCGCAAGGACAAGCACGCGATAGTGTCCATCTAAGAGCACTTTTCGAGTTAGCATCAATGCACCAATCAGCGTGCCTAAGCCCCATAGAACACTGAATGCTCCACACAATCCAAGGTATCCGATCAGTTCAAACTGGTTGTTCAAATTCTCTCTTTCCTCTTGGCTCTCCGGCCCTTTCATAGTGAATGCGTCGACTTTTTCTGTCTCTTCTTTGAAATTGGAGTAGAGTATTCCATTTTCATGAAGCGTTGACCATAACATCGCTGTTATACCAGTGGTCAAAGCACTGAAGGAAAATAGGTCGGCGTCTGTAAAGTTGAACGGATCGGAACTGAAGGCCAACAGAAGCGAAATGAATTGACCCAATGTGAGCAACGGCAAGTATTGCACTTGGCCATTCATCCATGAGTTAAACATGAGTCCAAACGTGAATGCCAATGGCATCCATTGGAACCAATCCAAGTCGGGGAAGATCGCCACGAGGCCAACCGCCATCCAAATCCATGCGCCAATCCATGGCAAGGGTTTTGTTCCCAAGGGGTGGTCTTTTCGCAATTGTGCGGCAAGAATGTAAGCCATTTGAACGCAGATGAGTGCTCCACTCAGTTTCGAAAGTCCAAACACCCAGCTGCTTTCTGCAAGGTCGAATTCCGAAAAGACCTGCACAAATTTCCATGCGAGGCCTTGGTAATCCAGCCAAAAATTCTGACTAATGATCAAGACCAAAGGCGCCATCATGAGAGGGACGCTATGTCGGTAGCGAACAGATTGGAATGTCGCAAGTCCTAACATTGGCAGAAGCAACAATCCCCCTGTCGTATCGAGGGCGGCCAAGGCAATGAGTCCAACCATGGCCGCTGCATCGGCAGTGGGTGAAATTGCGTCCCGGTCGATGCCTCGCTTTCCGATGGCCCACGCTACAATCAATGGAGCCGATACAAGGATAAGGTCGAGAAGAACTGCTGCAGGTAAAATATAGAGTTCAGCATTCCAACTCTCAATATCGGTTCGAAGGAAGTTGATGAACATCGATGGACCAAGACCCATACCAAACAGGATCCAAATCGCACTTGATCTGGCTCTTGAAGAAATAGTTTCTAAATCAAGAATTTCCTTGACGAGGCATCCGATTGGAATGGCAAGAAGGCCTATAGCGTAAGGGGCGACAATGAACGATTCGATTTGTTCTTCAGATTCGATGCCATTGGCAATAAATATTCCAGCGGTCATCATGATAAACGGAATGATTAGGGAAACTCGAGCAAGTGGACTCCATGAATGCTTCATCATCCACTCTTCAGTATCTTCGATCGTTGTATGCTCGCGTTGCCATGTGTTTGTTGCAGGGTCATATCTTGGTACGCCACTGATGGCGCTTCCAGGCCAATTAAGCACCATCCCGAGATCGAATTCTTTGTTTCGAGCGCTATGGAGCAGAGCGTAGGAAAGAGCACCAACTGCAAAGACCTGTAAGCGATATCCACCAAACTCCAATGCGTCTGGAACATCCAAACGACCAAAGGCGACAAGGGCAATCATGACAATGTTTGCAAGCAATGCTGCCATGGTTGCGTTCCAACGTTCCTTGAATTCCGCATCTTCGTCGATCTCATCGAAACCTCGGCGGGCCAAGTACAACAAATATGTGACGAAGAGCCATGGCATGTACCATTCATCTGCGAATAAGACCGCCCTTGAAAAGGCAATACAACCAATGACAAGCATGTGAATTTGCACATCAATCTTCGATTTCTTCGCGGCCAATTCAGAGACGCTAATCAGGGCGATTGGTATGATGAGATGAAGTCCAACAGTTCCATATGTGTCAATCTGGGCCACATCATTCATTGTAGAAACGAAGTCGACGAGGAGGAATGAAACGCCAGTCATGGCCAACGTGGAATTGGCAACCCACCGTCTTGTGACCTTCGAAATGAGCAACAGATACGGTAAGATCGCCACGGTGATCAGCCAAGGAATCGTCGATTCTGTGGTTGGAATGACCATCAATGCAAAGGCAAGTCCGATTGGAATCCATGGCAATCGCTGTTGAAGCATAGCAGGGAAGTAAAACACCAAAACGGCAACCCAAAGCACTGCTGATAAGGAAAAGTAGTCACTTAGTCCACCAAGGGACGCTGAAGTAATCGGTCCGAGAACGAGATTTAAATCTCCACCTCGTGCGAACAACATAGCAAGAATGATTTCTCCAATCAAGATGAGGGACGCTTTCTGGATAATATCCGAGCGAAGTTCTTCTTTCGATGCATAATAGCCTTGAACAGCGATGATGAACACCAAAAGTGAAAGTGCCCCACCTGCTTGTTCTGGACTGACATCATGGGCGGCTTCGAACAGAATTGGTGCAATACCTGAAGCAATGACGACAACGATGAGATTGATTGAATTGTTCGATTTCAGAGCCATTTGCATCGCTGCGATGCTTAGAGCAATCGTCGATATGCCGATGCCGTAGCTGACGACACCGTCTGACCAATTGAGCCATATGTTCATTCCTGCTCCCATGAGGATAATCATTGGAGCGTACGATGCCACAGCCCAACCAAATTTCGTTTCTCCCTTGAATCGCTGTAGAATGAAGTATTGCGCCAACATCATGCCAAGAATGGCTATGGTTTGCACGTAAATGCCATTTTCATTTGGTGCCCACGCACCAGGCTCACCGGTGTTTCCGAAGAACTCGCCACCTTCAAACAATCCAATGACAAACCGAGCGCCCCATACGGTGCCAACTGTAGCAAAGAAGAAACCAATGCCAAGCATGTAATCTTGAACGTCACGTAATTGGTGATCATTGCCCCTGCTTTGAACTTCAATCCAACCAATGGCAAGGCTTGCTGACAGCAATCCTCCAATGGCAAGGACGGCAAAATCGCTGTTGTTCGCATCATCGTTGAAGGCGATGCCGATGATTGAGATCCAGATTGAACCGATGGCTATGGCCAGCATGACCAATTGGGAAAAGCGGACAAGAGAACGTTCACCCTCATCCATTTGGACTCCCGGGCTGGAAATGGTCATCGGTGGAGCGGTCGGTTGTGAATTCGCCAGTAAAGACGTTCCTGAGTGAAGCCCAGGGCTTTGAATTCTTGATTGAAGTGCAGGAGCTTTCCTTCGTGGTGCTGCCATGTAAGAATAAATTTAGTCTTTGGAGATAAAAGCCTTCACCCGTTTGTAATCTTTACAGGCACAATTAGATACACTTGCATTGATGCCAACCACTTTGGTTTAGACATTCCTTCAATGGGTTCAAAAAGTGAACCTGCCTCGTATGTTTACGAGGCGTAGATATGTCAAAATTACAAGCCACTCTTTCGTTGCTCTGTTTGAGCTTATTCCTTTTCCCTGCCATGGCCATGGCCATGCCTGTCGAAGTTGAACCCTCTCAAGAAGAAGAATCAGAAGGCTGGTGGGTCGAGACCACCGTTGACCGAGATGGTAACGGTATCGGAGATATGATCGAAGTGCACAAGGACAATCCGATCTTTTTGGACGAAGATGGAACCCTTCCTTTGATCGTTGATTTCGATCACACACCAGATGAGGTTGATATCGCTATGCTAGAGCGAGAAGTTGGCTATGAACACCAATGGACCCTCAAGCACATCGATGCTCTCGCAGGCCGAATCCATGTGGATCAAATTCTCGAAACCACGTCACTTCCAGGTGTTGTCATGCTCGAACTCGATGGGATTCTCTCGATTCACAACGGTGATGCTGCAGTTCTTCATGGTGTGGATACCGTTTGGGCTGATACAGGATATGACGGTGCAGGGGCAACTGTGGCCATCATCGACACAGGAATTGATGGTGCCCACGCAAGCCTTGATGACCTGGATGATGACAATTCGACCTACGACCCAAAGGTCATCGGTTTTTACGATCCTGTCAACAACCCAAGCCTAACCAATGGCACTGAAGTCTTCCCATACGACGATCAAGGCCACGGTTCACATTGTGCAGGCACCACGGCAGGCACAGGCGCTCCGACATACGAACACATTGGAATGGCACCACAAGCGAACCTCGTTGGCGTGAAAGTGCTTGATGCTGGAGGCTCAGGTTCCTTTGCAACAGTGATGGCAGGAATGCAATGGACTGTTGACAACCGCTATCAATTTAACATTCGAGCGGCATCGATGAGTCTTGGTGGACCGGGTGCAATCGAGTGGACTTCTTCTGAAGAAGACAGCGTGAATCGCTATGCGAACGAAATGGTTCGAGCAGGTATCGCTCTTTTCATCGCCGCAGGCAACAACGGTGTTTCCGCTCAAATTGGTACCCCTGGCTCCGCTGAGGACGCCATCACCGTGGGTGCGCTTGACAAGAATTCTGCAATCGCCATCTACTCGAGTCAAGGCCCAACTGAAGAACTGAGGATTAAACCAAACATCGCCTACGTTGGTTCAAGCGTCATGTCTGTTGCATTCAACACCGGTGATCAATACACTGGAATGTCCGGGACATCAATGGCAACGCCTGGTGCTGCTGGGGTTGCTGCTTTGATGTTGCAGGCCAACCCAGACCTGAGCCCCTTCGATGTGCGCAACATCATGCAAGAAACAGCGACATACAGAATGTGCAGCTACATGGGGGCAAACGAGCCATGCGCTGAAGACTTTATTCCTAAGAACCGACAGAACAACGTGTATGGTCACGGTGAAGTTCGTGCCCTTGATGCTGTGATGGAGGCTGCACAACAGGATTACGAATTTGATACTTCGATTCAAATCACTATCGAGACAGAGACTGGAAAAGACAACAGAATCCACTTGTTCCCGCAAGACGAAGTTTCCTTCGTCAACAGCGAGGGCCTCGAAACGATTCAATGGCGCAGCAATCATCTTCGGGATGACTGGTCAAATATTCATTCCTTTAACTACGACACCTCTGGGTCGTTGACTGCCATCGACATCATTCACCAACTCGAGCACCTTCCAGGCACCATGCTTGAGGGCAACCACACGATTTCTCTTCGTGGACTTCAAGCCAACGACACAGGGGGACATGCTTCGACACCTTTGATCACCATCGACATTATGCTCATGGACACAGAGAATGCTTTCGTCGACCAAATCGAATCAAGCAGTGGGTTCTCAACCTCAACTCTTGCCTTTGCAGTGCTCGGCCTTGTCGCTCTTTTCCTCATCGTATTGTTGGTCGTCGGAGCGATCAGCAACAAGGAGGAAGGCACGCTCGCAGGTGTTGATTTCAGTACCTTGTCTGGAGATTCAACATCACCTGCCGTCACTTCGCAGACTGATGTACAAGACGCCACACTTGTCGAAAAAACATCTGACTAGGATTGAAACTCATCCATTTCTGCGGCTTGGCCGGAGATGATGATAAAAGCAACAACAACGTCTTCCACCCATGCGGTGGCCAAAAGACCCCTCTGGCCCGGGTAAGACCAAAGTGAACAGAGGCTATCGATTCGCACGCCGATTGTTTCGCTCACTCGTCTCGGTTTGGTTCCGAGAAATCAATATTGTTGATGATGAGAACATTCCGCCAGAAGGTGGTGTCATTTTCATTGCATGGCACCCCAGTGGATTGATTGATCCGATGTTGCTCAACGCTTCTTTACCTGGAAAAATATCGATCATTGCAAAACATACCCTGTTCAAATTACCAGTGATTGGCCGCCTTCTGCGCTCTGCAGGGGGTGTACGAATCGAACGATCCCAAGACAGCAGTGATAAGGCTGGAGCAAGCGCTCGAAATGCCCAAATGCTCGGTGAAGTCTCTTCTGTGGTTGCCAATGGCGGTCGCTTGATGATTTTCCCCGAAGGTACAACTCACGCAGATTCAGGGGTGCGAAAGGTTCGATCTGGTGCAGGTCGAATTCTGCTCGCAGCACGAAGAGAAGCTATCGCAAAAGGCCTACCAGAGCCCCAACTCGTACCGATTGGTCTTCATTATTCCAATTCTCAGAGGTTTCGTGAACGTGCTGCCGTCGTGATTGAACGTTCGATGGAATTTCCAGCACTTCCAGACATTGTGGCCGATGAAGAACTGCAAGATCAAAGCGATCGAGCATGGGTCGCTCATGTGACCGAATCAATTGGCACTGAACTTGAGCGAGCAAGTTTGTCGAAGACCAGTTGGCGTGAGCGAACGCTCATCTGGAAAGGTCGAAGTTTGGCCTATGCAGAGCGGGCCCGAATGAATGAAGGCAAACTCGAGAAACCATCCTACGCTCAAGCAGTCCTCGGAGCGCGTCGCGTGCGAGCAGGTTGGGATTTTATGGCACTGCACAAGCCTGAGATCGCTTCAGAAATCGTCGAAGAAGCAGAGGAACATTTTGAATCCCTCGAGCATCGAGGCATCACGCCATACGATGTGGATGCTCGACCAGAACGTCTCTCTGCATCTGGCTTCATGAAAGTCTTTTTTTCATGGCTATGGGCGGGAGCCTGGATGTTTGGCCTCATCTCTTGGGGGGCGATGCTTGGAAATATTGTACCCTACAAAGCAAATGCACTTTTGGTTCGACGCATGAAAGCCAAAGGCGCAGGAGAGTCGATTATTGGCACCATCAAAATCCTCTCAGCGATCGTGTTTTTCCCACTGTGGTGGATTCTCGCTTCAATGGGCGCGACTTGGCTCTTGCTCAATAACGCAAGCCCAGTCAATGAATTGCTCCAAATGCACTGGTTGCTCCAACCACTGGCCGAGCTTCCATACTACTTTGTGTTCTGTGTGTTCTTCATTTGGTGGCCAGTCTCAGCCAAAGCACACTTGAAATTGTTCGCAAAGGTTGTCGTCAGTTATCGCGCCCTCAAGCGTTGGCAATCTTGGCGGAGTGATGAGGTGGATTGGGAAGAATTGGTTGCCCGACAACGACGTCTTGCTGGACGGTTGGTTGGTGTTGGCGAGGGGCTCGTTTTGCCAGGGGATCCTGATTGGGTTGACCCTCCGGCAGGTCAAGACGATGTTGTCTCGGTTCGCCTCAGGGCTCCTGTGGCGGGTTAAACGAAAAATATCCTACCTTAGGTTGATATGCGGTGTTCCCCACGTCGCCGTAGGCGACAGACATGGTGGGCACCGAACACGTTGATATGATCCCTGTTGCAAACAGGGAAATTTGGTCCGCAGAAGTCAATGGAAGAGCGGTCGAAGTCCTTGCTCCATCCAACGCAGTCCTTCTGGATGTGCTGCGCGATAAAGTCGGAACACTTGGCGTGAAGCGTGGGTGTGATTTGGGCACATGTGGATGCTGTACGGTGATGATTGACGGCACGCCACGTCTTTCTTGCCTTTGCCTCGCAGGTCAGGTTGAAGGATCATCAATCATTACGGTTGAAGGTTTAGCAGACGGCGCCCACCTCGCTCCTATACAAACTTGTTTTGCAGAGCATGGAGGCTCTCAATGTGGCTTCTGTACCCCCGGTTTCCTTGTATCTGCACAAGCATTGCTTAACCAGAACAATGCCCCAAGCGACCAAGAAATCGCATGCGCCATCGAAGGCAATCTATGCCGGTGCACTGGCTACCAACAAATTGTCGATTCGATTCAGGCCGCAGCTGCCATCCATCGGGGCGAAGTTGAACCTGCACTTCCCGCCAGTCATCCTCACCCAGATCCACATCCAAGTGGGCCAGAAGAACCCCAGATGCCTCCGGGCCATGCAAGGTGATGACGATGGCTGGAGGGTACCGTCAACAACCCGGTGGTTCGGGAAAAACAACCCGCAAAGATGGAAAGCGTGTTGCAGGAAAACAAGCCTTCCCACCGCCCGGCTCGGGTGGTTCGGACCCTGTCATGGCTCCGCGAGACCTTGATTTCATCCCGGAAATGGTTGGTGGCAAAGAAGCCCAACCAGCAGGTGCTCACATTCACGATCGTGCACGTACTGGAACATCTGTTGGAAAAGCTACGGCGCTCGTTGACTCCAATGCGAAAGTGACGGGCCAAGCATGGTATGGGGACGACGTACGGCTTGCCAATGAAGTGATTGGGAAGATTCTACGCTCACCACACCACTATGCGAAGATTAAATCCATTGATACATCAAAAGTTGAGGCACTTCCAGGGGTTTTAGCGGTTGCAACAGGGGCGGATTCACCTCACCAATTTGGCGTCCTACCGGTGACAAAAGACGAACATGCCATGGCTGTCGAGAAAGTCCGTCACGTAGGGGATTTAGTGGCATGCGTCGCAGCCGTTGATGAAGCGACGGCGATGGAAGCCCTCAATCTGTTCGAAGTTGAATACGAAGTGCTCGAACCAGTCTTCGACCCAAAAAAGGGCCTCGAGGATTCAGATGAACCAATCCACTGGCGAGGCAAGTACCACTTAGCTCGAACCAATGTCCAAAAGCGCGTCTTCCAAGAATTTGGTGATCGCTCACTCGTTGAGACACCTTCCGCCTCTTCCCATGGGAAATGGAACATGGCTGGTGTCCATCACGGATTTACTGAGCCCCACGCCGTTGTTGCTCATTGGGATCCTAATGGACGACTTCAACTCTACACGCCTCAGCAGGTTCCGCATTACACGCATAGAGCCTTGGCGACTGTTTTGGATGTACCAATGCACCAAATCAATGTCATCCGAACCTTCGTTGGCGGTGGATTCGGTGGCAAGTCCGATCCGTTTCCTCACGAGATGTGTGCAGCGATTCTTTCCCGGAAATCCGGTAGGCCGGTTCGCATAACCTTCGACCGTGAAGAAGTCTATTGGATCAACCGTGGTCGACATCCAAGCCATATCGAAGTCAAGATGACCGCAGATGAAGATGCACGAATCTCAGGGTTCGATATTGATGCCCTCATCGATGGCGGCGGCTTTGCCTCGTTCGGGCACGTCACTTCGTATTACAACGGCGTTCTTGCCACAGCACCCTATGAACTTGGCTCATTCCACTACACTGGTGCAAGGGTCTGGACCAACAAGCCTGCCTCGGGCGCCATGCGGGGGCATGGTGCAGTCAACACACGATGTGCTGTTGAAGTCGGTCTGGATGAAATGTCAGAACAACTCAAAGTTGACCCAATCGATTTGCGTCTTGCAAATCTTTTGCCACCTCACAGCCGTACAATCAGTGGATTTAGAATCACTTCGAACGGTATGAGAGATGCCCTCGAAAAAGTAAGAGAAGGATCTGACTGGGACAACAAATTCCGTCAATTACCTCTCGGCAAAGGCATTGGCATTGGTTGCGGTTTCTTCATTTCAGGATCGGGGTTACCGATTCATTGGGACCCCAATCGATTCCCACATGCGACCGTTCATATGCAGGTTGACATGGATGGAGGCGTCACTGTCCATACAGGGGCTGCCGATATTGGCCAAGGTTCCACGACTGCGGTCGCCCAAGTCGTTTCAGAAGTCCTTGGATTGCCATTGGCAATGATTCATGTTCGTAGTCATGAAAGCGATACTTCGCCCGTCGATCTCGGTTCCTACTCAAGCCGGGTGACGTTCATGAACGCGAACGCTGCTATCCGTGCAGCTTTGGAAATTCGAGAACAATTACTGAATGCAGCCTGGGAGATTCTAGGCTATCATCCGAACAACTTGGTGCTTAATGACCGCCGAATTTACTACAAGCATGATCCAGCCATTGGCGTATCTTACCTCAAAGCACTGCATAAGGCACAAGAGGACAAGGGAGCGCTCATCGCAAGCGGTGCTTACCGTTCACCTCCAATGGGTGGTGTTCACAAGGGCGCTGCAGCGGGGTTGGCTCCAGCCTATTCCTTCTCTTCCTATGTCGCCGAAGTCGATGTTGATGTTGAAACTGGCATGGTGAAGTGCACCAATGTGTGGGCAGCGCACGATTGCGGCAAGGCCCTGAATCCCTTGGCTGTGAAAGGGCAAATCATTGGTTCTTGTCACATGGGATTAGGCCAGGTCTTGTCCGAAAAGATGGTCTATGGACGAACCGGGCACCTTCAAAATCCAAACCTTTTGGAATACAAGATTCCATCCATCCACGAAATGCCTCATGTTGAACCGATCATCATTGAATCGTGTGACCCTGAAGGTCCGTTTGGGGCTAAGGAAGCAGGTGAAGGGCCATTGCTCCCAATTCTTCCTGCCGTTGTGAATGCAGTCTACGACGCTGTTGGCATTCGACTCAGGGATTTACCCCTCACTCCAGACGTCGTGTTCAAGGGCATCGAGAAGGCCATGAAAGCAGCAGGTGTTGATGATCCACTCGACCTGACATCTCCTCGTGCAGAACATGGCCCGCTCCAAGACGTTCTTGTCAAGCGTGCTTCAGAGCATAAGCAAAGGGACCGTGCGCGTCAACGATCAGAAGATACAAGTCCTTATGTCAACGGTGTTTTGTTTGGTTTCGATCCAAATTTGCCACTCGAAGATCAAGTCGAAGGTTGGCGATCCGCCACTGAACCTGATCCGGAACAACTCGCAGAACTTGGTCTGGCTGGAAAAGCATGGCTCAAGAAGGAGCAACGACACATGGGCGGTGATGATTGATGCTGATGCCTCCATTTACCTTGCACCACCCTACAACCGTGGACGAGGCTTGCGAACTCGCTGCAAGTTTGATGTCGGCTGGTGAAGCCTTTGACTGGGTCGCAGGTGGAACCGATTTAGTGCCGAACTACAAGTGGCACATCAACACAAAGCCACACGTGATTTCGCTTGCAAAAGTCGAGGGCACAGACACAATTTCATCCAACGAACTTGGTTGCATGGTTCGTCTTTCTGAACTGACAGAAGAAAATGGAGTGCACCCTGTGGTCGTTCAAGCGGCCTCGAAGGTCGCCTCTTCGTTGATTCGGACCAACGCAACCCTTGGTGGTAATTTGTGCCTTGATACGCGCTGTTTTTGGTACAATCAAGGTGAGGATTGGCGCCGTTCAATCGACTGGTGTCACAAAGCAGATTGTGGCACTGGCGCAGATTGCCGCGTGATTCCAAATCAGAACACGTTGTGTGTGGCAACCTACCAAGGTGACATCGCTCCAACCCTCATGGTCTTGGGTGCAAGTGTACATTTGATCGGTCCAAACGGAGCAAGAACCATTCCAATCGATGCCTTCTACCAACTCGATGGCATGAAGAAAAATGTTCTCGAAGAAGGCGAATTCCTCCTCAAAGTGACATTGCCTGATGACGCTACAAAGCGAACAGGGTCCTATCAAAAACTCCGTGTCCGTGATTCATGGGATTTCCCTGAAGCAGGTGTTGCTGCTTCTTGGATAGAAGGTGATCCAAATTCCCTCGTCCTTGCTACAACAGCACTCGAATCGATTCCACGAACCCACCCTGAGGAAGTGGCTTCCGTCCTCGAGGGAGGATGGGATGGTCAAACATCGATCAAGGCTCTTTCCAGCGCTGTGCAAAAGAGCGTCAAACCAGTCAACAACACCGCACTCCCGCCCCGCTACCGACGTTCGATGGTTCGCGTCTTGACCAAGCGGGCAGTTCAAGGCCTATTGGAGTGAAAGCATGATGAAAAAGCGTCTTCTTCTGTTCATGATTGGCCTGACTTTGGTTGGGATGACGCTGCCTCCCTCGGCAGTGGCTCAAGATCAATTTGAAGCACCCAGTTGGACCCTTGGTTGGTCAACGGATATGGATGATGGATTCACGGTGGAGATGGATGATGATTGGGATATTGATGGCGAAATTATCGGTTACATCGAAAACACTCGGATGAGTCAAGTGCAACTTGAACTCACCTATGATGTCAATACCTGGGTGCCTTACACGTATGACGGGCCTGAAACAATCACTGTTGCAGCTGGTGAAAACAAGAGTTTTACCATTACACTCACCAATGATGGCAGCGTTGATGCACGCGAATACAATCCCGACAACAGTTCAACCTTGACCGTTACAGCGGATGAAAAAGTAGGGGATACTTCGACGGGTACCCAAGAAATAGATGGTACAGTTCGTCTTCCAAAGGTGTTCTACCTCAAACCGGAGATCACACCCTCAAATGACGATCTCTTTGCTGGTTCGAATGTTGAAATCTCCATTCAGATGCTAAATCTTGGAAACGCCAAAGATGCGGTCAAGGAAGCTTCAGCGGAAGTTCGAAGTTGCCCCCATCTCTCTGTTGAGGGCCTTGATGCTTTGGCCAACACGGTTGTTGAACCAAC
This sequence comes from Candidatus Poseidoniaceae archaeon, assembly GCA_965662715.1. GTDB lineage: Archaea > Thermoplasmatota > Poseidoniia > Poseidoniales > Poseidoniaceae > MGIIa-L1. The sequence goes on from CBFIIS010000042.1 coordinate 13,304, forward strand.
CGGGGCACAAAATGGCAAAGATTCAACAGCTATTTTGACGCTTGTCGCATCCGAAAGTCAACCAAGACGGACATGTGAAGTGACAATTTCCTTGGTGTCCGAAGGTGATGATGTTGCTCGTAGCACGACCTTTGATGTGGACGTATTCGCTTACGAGGAAGAGACAAAACCAACAGATGAATCTGATCAAGACGATGACGATTCAAGTTCATCGAATGATGGCCTTAGTGTGGAACCAAATACCGTACCCGGGTTTATGGCGTTCGAAGCGTTGTCAATCCTAGCAGCGGTCGTTCTTGTCCGCCGAAAAAAGTCGTTCATCTGAACCAAATGTAGTTTTCTTACATTTTTCGTGTCATTTTGCTCAGGAAATTGTGCACAGGAGGTATATCAACCTCTTCATCTCTCGATTTTTTCTGGAGCACTCATGGAGAACCATTATGAGTGGAGCGAAGTTCCGTCGAATGTCTCTACAAGGATATGATGCGCGAGACGAGGTATAGGAGGGATTAGATTGGCAGAAACAGAAGCAAAAAAACTGTCGGTTGAATCTTGGCTCAAGGTCGGACTTATGTCCTCACTTGTTCTCTCGGTCGCTCTGATCGGATTGGTCAGTTTGAACAAGCAAACCGTTCTTTCTCCGTACGCTACAGCAGACGATGAATATTCCAATCAGCAGCTGACCTCAATGCGGGACGATTTCGCTTCGGCTGATTTTTCGATTGCAAACACCATGTCAACACCTATGCTGGTCAACGATTGGCAGGATCCTCACCGCACCATGCTGGTCATTGCAGGTCCAGAGAAACCATTCGATGCTGCTGAGGCATCAGCCGTGTATGATTTCGTCACCAAAAAAGGTGGAAAGGTGATCCTCGCAGCCAACTCAACCAATGCTCAACTTGTCGCCGACCAATTTGGTGTCAAGTATTTCGGCGACATGGTCCTTGATGACCAACGCTATTACGAGATGACTGACGAACTCGACGAGGTGCTCCCTGGTGATTATCGTCGACTATGGGCTGCAGCAAGCCTACGTGCAAATGTCACAGAAATGGGCGATGAGCGCTTGATTCCTTGCGCTCAGGGCAACCTTGACATCGGTGTCTATGACAACTGCCGTCTACCGGTCCTGTTCCACCGCCCGACCGCAATTCAGGTTCTCGATGATCAAACCGATTCGAACCGTGACGTCAATGTCCTTGCCGCAGCATCGACTTCTGCAGTCATTGTGACCGACTCGAGCAACCTTGACATCAACAGCGCTAACAATCCAACCCTCGGTGAAGGAAAGACAGGACTCATTGTTCGAATTGATTATCCCGGCATCAGCGTCCTCGATCAAATCTCGAATGGTGACCAAGGCGAAGTTTCAGTGACAGGTTCCATTGTGTTCGTGGCCGACCACTCGGCTCTTGCAAACCACCTATGGGACAAAGATATTGCCGAAGAAGTTGGCTACCAACAGTGCAGTTCTCCATACTATGTACAACAAGGACACAACTGTTGGAATTCCGATTCCCAAGGATTGTCGGATGCCCAAGGAGACACAACTTGGAACGGAAATGGGCAGTACTTCCAAGCCCTCATGCAAGACATGATGGAAAAGGACAATGAAGACATCTCCACAAGGGTCACTTCATTCAATGACAATTTCTTCATCGTCTTCGATGAGAGTCGTCACGTCGCCAGCCCTCTCTCCGCTCCGTTTACAGAAGCCATGGGTGCCATCGTTCTCTTGACAAGCGATGTTGTGCTCAAGTGGCTCATCATCCTCAATCTGTTTGCTTTGCTTGCGATTGCAATCATGGTGGTCCCAGAGAAGGAAAACTGGCGCCACGTATTCGATTTAACACGATTCAGAGAACGCCCAACAAAAGTTGACGCTGCTCAATATCAAATGCGCACCAGAGAAGCACTGCTCTCAAAGGTGCGCCAGTTTAACGATTTGACGCGTGATGAATTCATGCGCAAAACCCCAGCGGAAGTCATGCAGATGGTGCGTGACCCGCGCTTGCTGGAACTGATCAGTTCCAACCGCATCTACTCCAACGACGAATTGCGTGAGTTAATCCCGCACATCAGACGTTGGGGAAATTGAAATTTGGAGGAAAATAGACATGCAACCCCCTACACCACCCGCAGCCCCGCCCGCGCCAGCGCCGCCTATGCCTGTGGCTCCAGCCGCCCCCGCCGCACCAGCAGCTCCAGCACCAATGCCGGCAGCTCCTGCACCAGCAGCACCAGCGGCTCCAGCCCCTGCACCAGCAGCACCGGCCGCTCCGGCCCAGCCGAAGCACCAAACCAGCCCCGAGGTCAAAGCCCGCTTGACCCACGTCGGCGCAATCTCTCAAGCGATTGCTGCTGAAGTGCAGAAAGTGATTATCGGTAAGCCTC
>CBFIIS010000043.1:0-15581 GCA_965662715.1 Candidatus Poseidoniaceae archaeon
AAAGCGCGCAAAATTCGGACAAAGGCCATGGTTGTCGAGACTTGCATCTTTCCTTTGGTGCCTTCATCGAATTCAGCGTACGCAGCCTCGGCTGGAAGCGTCAAATCAAACTCAGGAACGGTACGGCTTGGCATGAATCCATCCATGGCAGCCCTGCGCTCTTTAGCGTAGGCGACAAGGTCTGGCACATCCTCTGGCATGACGTATGGATAGGCTTCCAACTCTTCATCGCTAAAGGACAATCCAAGATCGTCACGCATGTACTGCATGCTTTCCATGTCGGCCTTTTTCTTCTGATGCGTGGTGTTACGACCGGCAAAGGCTGGCCCAAGTCCGTAGCCTTTGATGGTACGAATCAGCACGACGGTTGGCTGGCCTTTGTGAGCGGTTGCTTGGGCGTAGGCCGCATGGAGTTTGAGGAAATCATGGCCTCCGACATCTGCACACAAATCGACCAGCTGCTCATCACTGAGGTGCGCTACGAGCGCTTGGAGTTGTTCTGAGTTGAACAGATCCTTTCGGATTGTTGCGCCATCGGCCGTCATGATGCGCTGTTCGTCACCGTCCACAAGGGCGTCAAGGCGAGCGGTCAATGCACCGGTGTTGTCGCGAGCAAACAACTCGTCCCAACTGCTGCCCCAGAGGACCTTGATGACATTCCAGCCTGCACCACGGAATCGGCCTTCCAATTCTTGAACGATCTTTGAATTGCCGCGAACCGGACCATCGAGGCGCTGCAAATTGCAGTTCATGGTCATGACAATGTTATCGAGGCCTTCGCGACCTGCGAGTGAAAGTTGTGAAAGGGATTCGGGCTCGTCTGATTCACCATCGCCCATGGTGTACCACACGCGAGAATTAGCTGTGGAAACAAGTCCACGGTCTTCGAGGTAGCGGTTGAAGCGAGCTTGATGAATCGCCGTCATAGCACCAAGACCCATGCTAACGGTTGGGAATTCCCAGAAATCAGGCATCAAACGAGGGTGAGGGTATGAGGACAATCCATTGCCGCCTGTTTCTTTTCGGAACGCTTCCATTTGTTCATGCGACAAGCGACCTTCAAGCCAGGCTCGTGCATAGATGCCTGGTGAGGCGTGACCTTGCCAATACAGATGATCGCCTTGGCCTGCGCCATCCTTTCCACGGAAGAAGTGGTTGAAACCAATCTCCCATGCGTGAGATGCTGAAGCGTAGGTGGAGATGTGGCCTCCGATGCCTTCGAAGTATTTGTTGCCCCGAGTGACCACCATCATGGCATTCCATCGGATGATGCCGTGGAGGCGGGTTTCGAGGTCCAAATCGCCAGGATAGGCGCCTTGGGAGTCTGGGTGAATGGTGTTCATGTAAGGCGTGTTGACAACATCAATCTCCACGCCTGCATCCTTGGCGGCGCCCACCGTTGAGAGCAACAAGCGTCGTGCTTCTTCCTCACCAATTTGGTCTCGGACGGCCAAGATTGAGTCGATCCATTCCTGCGTAGCCACAGGGTCTGGGTCAGGTAGCGTACCTCGAACACCAAAGCGCATCTCATGCCCCTCCTTGACACCCCCTCCAACCTCGGGGTTTTCAACCCCTCGCATTGCTCGTGTCGCAGTTTCTCCTTCGTCGCGTTGTATTCCACTCTGAAAAACGGTGCTCGGCTCGCTATGCTGCGTTTCTTGGAGCGTGATTTCAACAAATACCGGCATAAGAGATAAAGACCGATTGGGCAGGGCGGGAGGTATGTCCGTCGAGGCTATGGTTCAAACGATGATTGATGATTTAACTGCCGCACTTGTTGATGCTGTCAAGCACGACAAGGGTAACGCCGCTGCTGGAACACGTGTCCGCAAGGCTATGCAAGCCGCAAAGGCTGCTGCACAAGATGTGCGCACCCAAGTACAAGCTGACAAGAACGCTTGAGGTCAAGTGCGCGTCAATACGCGCCACTCGCCCCCACCGTTGAGAAGATCGACTTCTCCTGTTGATTCAACAACCCACCCAGTGGGAACGTTATCGATTTCTGGTGCGAGTACAATGGTTTCAACATGCGACAACTCTTGGTCAAGAGCATCGATCCAGTTGACCTCAGCAGATCGCCAGTGACCGGTGATGTTGTTCTGTTCAGCATCAAGTGGTTCAAAGAAGGTGTACAGCCAGTGCATACCAAGGGTTGCGTCTGAAACAAAGAGGAAGTGCTCGTTTTCTTCAAGGCTCATTGCATCTGCAGCCTCGTCAGTCCACATGGTTTGCCCGTGGATTCCAGCAAGATAGCTCAGTGGAAGCAGGAGCGCGAGTGTGATGGCGATGGTCTTGAGTGCGTGGCCGGGCGATTCAAACGTCGGCGTATCTGCTGCTTGGTTGAGATGCTTCAACAACAATACAATTGGAACGAATAAGAGGGTAATATAGCGTCCATTATTGCCCATCGTCCAAACGATGCCTGGCCATGAAGCGCCCCAAAGAACTGATTCATAGGTCCACAGCGCTGCAATGTAGAAGACAATGGCAACCATTGCGGCTGTGATCATCGCTGACATGGTTGCGATTTGTGGGTGTTCCATGCTTTTCATTGCGGTAAGCCCTGGCTTTACCAAAGGCCAGAGCACCATGCCAAACAGAACGAACAGCACCACGGCATCAAACAAAGAGAACGCTATGGCTGAAGCGAAGCGAAGCGGCATCTCCCTCATCACACCAAGCGTCGGTGAAGTTGCGTAGAATCCGGCCAAAATCATCAACGTCGTGACCGCTCCTGCTGCTGCACAAGCAGCTTGGAACGGGTGCTTCAAGAACGCTAACCGTTCATCTTCACGCTCCTGCAACCAATGCCAGGACGACCCAATCACACCAAGAACGAGACCATAGAGGGGCACAGATGGAGCCTCAGTCATCCCTTTTGTGAAGGGGATCATCATCAAGACGCAACCGCCGAGTATGTTCTGGAGCAAACGCCTGTGCGTGGACCAAAGACCTGTGAACAGAGCGAACGCAAGGGTGAACAGGAGGGCGAAATAAACTTCTTCATAGCCGCGGCCAATCGAGAAAATAAACGCAGGAGATATGGAAAGAATGGCCGCTGTACGTTGACCCACCGTGCGATAGACATAGCCGATTAGAACGAGAAACGAAAGCAATACGAAGGCCTTGATGCTCACTTCAGAGCCCGCATAGATGGGGAGAACTGTGCGCTCCCCTGAGTCTGCTGGGTCGCTTTGTCCTGCAACTTCAGGTCGAAGATCACCCCATGCAAGGCCGCCGTCAGTGTCAACAGCCATTTTGACATGAGTGTCGAGGCCAAGATCGCTGGTAAAGCAAACAATGAGGTTCAGAAGAAGACCAAGAGCAAGTAATCCCTTCCACGTGCGTTCATCATCGAGATTGAACTGCACCATGAGGGGTGGTCCGGGGGGTGAGGTTCAACCCTTTCGGACACTTCGCACCTGCATGGGCGGAATTCTTGAGGGGATCAAAGTGGTCGATGTATCGAGAATTCTTGCTGGCCCATATGCCACGCAAATGCTTGCGGACTTGGGCGCTGATGTGACAAAAATCGAGGCACCGTGGGGCGATGACACTCGAGGGTGGGGCCCGCCTTTTACGAGAGGTTTCGATGGAAAAGATGTGGCTGCTTACTTCCTTTCGTGCAACAGAGAGAAGACCATCATGACGTTTGATCTCAAGCGGGATGCTGAAACGGTCAAATCGATGATTCGAGAAGCCGATGTCGTGGTTGAGAACTTCAAACCCGGGACCCTTGAACGACTTCTTGGTCCGATGCCATCGAATGTCATTGTGTGTTCCATCTCAGCTTACGGTGCAACAGGGCCTCGAAGGGATGAACCCGGATATGACGTGGCGTTACAAGCGCGTTCAGGCATCATGAGCATCACTGGAGAGCCAAATGCTGCTCCAGTGAAGGTCGGTGTCGCTTGGATTGATGTTATCACTGGGCTAAACGCTGCAAATGCAATTCTTGCAGCCTTATTCAACAAGGAGCGAACTGGCGAGACCACGCACATCGACATCTCCCTGTGGGATTGTGCAATCGCTGCCTTGGTCAACCAGGCGCACAACGCAATGGCGAGTGGCGAAAATCCAGTGGCGATGGGGTCAGCCCACCCTAACCTCGTGCCCTATCGGGCTTTTGAGGCAAAAGACGGGTGGTTCGTACTGGGTGTTGGCTCGGATGCTCAATGGGCTACAGTCGTTGAGCGACTCCATCTGGAACACCCAGAGGTTGCCGGGGCATGGTCGACCAATCAGGGCCGCGTCTTGGGCCGCGATGCTGTTGAAAACTGCGTTGCTTCCGCCATTGCTCTTTACAACCGAGCTCAATTAGAATCAATGCTTGAAGGTGTGCCTTGTGCCCCTGTCAACACCGTTCTCGAAGCGCTTGCTGACCCTCAAAGCGTCGCACGTCAAGCTATTACTCAACACAAGGGAGTGGATGTGTTAGCGAGCCCATTGCGGTTCATGACCCCTCAAAACGAGAAGAGAGATGTTTGACCGCCTTCGCGAATCAGCCCTACTTCACGGAGTTTGTCAAAGGCATTGTCCATACGGCGCTGACTGAATTGACGTTCAACCTGTAAAAATTGAATCAGACCTTTCGTATCCACTTGACCGGGTTCTAAGTCTGAGTCAGCAACTTCGTTTGCAGGGTGATCATGGAAGATGGCTCGGATTTCATCAAGCCGCTCAGGGACCTCTTTCTCTTTGGCTTCGCAGATGGCCTCAATCGTTCCGTGTGTTTTGATCAATTTCATCCCCGTCTTCGGGCCGATACCACGTATACCAGGGTGGAAATCTGTCCCAATCATAATCGCGAGATCAATCAGTTGACTGCGCGTGAGTTCATTTTCTGAAAGCACCTCGTCAAGCACGATTTTCTGCGCTTGAACCACTCGGCCATGTTGCTTCGAGCCGTGGCTCATCAGGTTTCGGACAAGTAACGGCGTACCATAGAGGAGGGCGTCCCAATCCTGGGTTGCCACCACATCCAACTGGCCCTTTGCAGCCATAACCGCCGCTTGGCCTTCCCCTTCTGCTTTTGCGTCAACCCATGGAACACCGAGCAAATCGAGCAATTGTTTGGTTTCTGCAACCATTTCAGGCGAATAATGCATGATTCGTTGAGCCATTTTTTGTGCGAGTGGAAAATCCCCTGCGGCAAGTGCTTCTTTGTGGATTCGCTCTGCTTCTAACCTACGCGTCCTGCGTTGTGCTATTTCCTCGGCCTTGAGTTCTGGAGGCGTCCCGTCAAACACGAACACGGGTTTGATGCCTGCTGCAAGCAAGGTTGTGGTTCGGTTGAGAAAGCCCATGAGATGCGAAACGACCTTTCCATTCTCTGCACGCAGTGGGCCGCCGTCTCCTTGAGGGGACCGATCACGCATGGTGGTCAAAAATTGGAAGGCGGTGAGGAATGCATCAACCCCGACCCGCTTGCCAGCAAGGCTGTTCAAATCGATGGTTTCTGGGGATGTCAAGTCACGAAGGTTGCAGCCCATGAGTTTCACAACAGGCGAGAGTATGTGGTTGTTCGCATCCGAACCCGTCAAGAAGTTGGGCCACAAGCGCTGGTCATGGCGAGGCACATAGCATGCTTGCGTGGGTGGCATCCTGCGCTTGCGCGTGCTGAAATCTCGGCCCTGCTTCCACAGATGTCTGTCACTCGGCTTGAAGGTCGAAGATTGGTTGCGATTACGGGTGATGACGAGAAGGATGTGCTCCTACAAGCTGTGAACATCTCAAGTGGTTGTCAAGCCATTCTCTGTAACGCAATCCTGTGGCCCTGTAAGGGCGACTCAGACATTGATGGATTGATTGGATCTGTGCTCGAGCATCTCAAACAACATCCACGAGAAGGCAGTGCTGCGGTCCGTGCATGGCGCCATGAAGGGCGAATCGAAGGTGTTGGGCCAAGCCAATTATCACAACGGATCGGTGGTCGGCTTCACGACCTTGGCTATTCCATTGATCTCGATGAACCAATGAACGAATTTGGTGTTGTCATCGATGCAAGCTCGAACACCATCGCTTGTGGATGGATGCTTGGGTACGGTGATGAGTCCGATGGAGTGTCTTCTCGCAAGGCTGCAGAACGCCCATTTTTCAAGCCCGTAAGCCTTGACCCGCGACTTGCTCGCTTAGCGGTTAATCTTGCTTCTGGCCCTATTGAGGACGGTGCAACAGTCGACCTGATGACGGGGACTGGAGGCTTTCTCATCGAAGCAGCACTTACTGGAAGGGTTGCCGTGGGTTTTGATTTAGATCCTGTGATGGTCGATGGAGCCAATCAAAACCTAACATGGGCGTTGCAGGCTGAGGCCGTAACCAATCATCGAGGCGAGGTTGTGCAAGGCGATGCGACACAATTGGAGACCTGCATGCCTCAAGTTGAGGTCCCGCTGACTGGCTTTGTTCTCGATCCTCCCTATGGTCGGAATTCACAGGGATCACTCGCACCGATGGAACTTCTCGAAGGCGTGCTCAAGAGTGCTTGTAACGTGGCTGAAAGAAACGCCAACTTGGTGTTGATTCTTCCAATCCATCCTATGGGAGAGCATCCTGATGAACCGATTGCAAACACCCATGAAATCAGATTACTCCATGGACAATGGGGCGATGTTGACGTGTCCCTTCGTCAAACAGGTTGGGTTGCGAAAGCACTCTGGGTCGAACATGTGCATGCAAGTCTGAGCAGGCTCATACTTCACGCAACAGTTGCTCCTCAAGATTCAGCAGTGTAATCGCATCTTCATCGGTAGGCTCAGGAAATTGTGAGCGATGAGGGCATCCTTCATCGAGAATGGCTTGATCTTGGTCGTTGAGGACATTTGGATAGGTGCGGCAACCGCGTGGTCGTACTTCATACACTGAACACATGCCTTCAGCATTCACATCAGCAGAAGAGGTGAGAAGGAAGACACAAGCACGAGTTTTCTCATCGTTGAGAAGCGTCAACACTCCGTTGTTCTTCCAAGTGAACGCCTCAGGATCCATTCCAGTCCTACGTGAAAGGAGGGACGCCTCGGCTTTTGTCAAAGGCATCGTCGTTTCCCGACAGCACGCTGAACAACCTGTCGGAATACAAGGAAGGGAGCGGGCCATGTTCGTTGGAAAGGACCCGCCTTATTCAAGAAGGGTGGCCATCTCGGGTGAAATACGGGCGATTAGGGTAGCCTGGATATCCTGTCGGGCTTCGAACCCGACGACGCGGGTTCGAATCCTGCATCGCCCACCAGCACCCAGTGTCATCTGCGTAGCATGCCGCCAGTCAACGGGTCCAGTATTCAACCGTTTCATCGCCCCATTGTTCATCAGAAGCATGGCTTAAGCCAGCCTTTTGCAGTGTTGAGGCATCGAGATTCGATGGTACTGGTTGTGTGTGTGTGACAGCGCTTTTGACAAGATAGAACTCGTCAACAAGGCCTGCATCTAAGAACGCGTGAACCGTTGTAGGGCCACCCTCGACGAGGAGACGGTGGATGTCGCGGTCGCCTAACTGGTTGAGAAGAGCCTCTAGGCTGCGAAAAGTTGTGGTCATGTGCATCGTTTCGTGTGCATCATTCAACACCGTCGACGAAGGCGGAATACGTTCGTGGGGGTCGATCACGATACGCAGTGGTTGGCGATTTGTTTCGACCCTTCGAATCGTTAGTGAGGGGTTATCTCGCACAACCGTTTCAGCACCGACCACGATGGCATCGCACTCTTTGCGTAACTGATGAACCCGGTCGAGGCACACATCCGAAGTGAAGCGCTGGGCTTGCTGTGAGCGATCATCAACGGACCCTTGGCTATCAACAGCAATCTTGACGGTAACCATTGGACGGCGATGCGCACACCAATGCATGAAGGGACGCATTTGTAGACCAGCTTCGTTTTCAAGCAATCCATAACGAACCTTGATGCCAGCATCTTCCAACACCTGAAACCCAGAACCTCTCACCGTTGGATTCGGGTCGGGGTGGGCTACGATGACTTCCTTGATACCAGCCCACATTAACGCCTCGGTGCACGGTGGTGTTCGACCAAAGTGGTTGCAGGGCTCAAGAGTGACGAATGCGGTGGCGCCATTGGGTGAAAATCCATTGCTTTCCGCATCATGGATTGCCATTTGTTCTGCATGAAGCCCACCGAGGTGATCGTGCCACCCCTCTGCAATAATTTGCCCTCCTTTAACGAGGACGCACCCCACCAAAGGGTTGGGGCTAACACGTCCAGTTCCTCGTTCAGCAACTTCAAGGGCCCGTTGCATGAAGGCCACCTCATCTGCTGTCCATGGACTCGCCATGATGACTCCACTTCAGTCGAGTTCAATACATCTTGCATTTTGCCACGTGTGGATTTGCCTCAAAAGGGGCACTGAAGGCCATGGAAAGTAGACTCAGGACTATGATTCAATGGTTTATGCATAATGAATTGATTCTCACCCGTTATGGTTTTTTTAGTTCACGGCTAATTTTAGAGAAGGATTCAAACCAAGAACCGACCTCTTCAGCCTATGGCAACTGACGATACGTCAATGGGTCCCGACCCACTCACCTTCGAAGCAGATCAAAAATCCAAACTGAAAAAGGGCGTTCATAAACCAGTCTTTGCAGAGGTTTTTTCACAAAAGTCAAGGAACATGCGTGCAACAAAGCGAGTTCACCTTCTCGTCAACCCCTATGCAGGTAACCGAAGCGGAAGAAGGGTCGGTGAACAAGCCAAGGCTCTTCTTGAGAAGGAAGGAAAAAAGGTCGAAGTGCACCATTCAGCATATGAAGGCCACTTGATGAAAATTGCTGAGGAACTCGAGACCAAAGCCAATGATCTCTTTGCTGTCGTTGGCGGAGATGGAAGTCTTTCGGAAGTGATCACCGGCAGAATGCGAGCTGATTCTGAGAAAAAGGAGTTGTTCGCCCTCATTCCAGCAGGAACAGGGAACTCCATGGCCAATGACCTCGGTATTTCATCGGTTGAAACTGCAATTCGTTCAATCCTCTCTGGCGTGAGACAAAACCTCGACCTTGCTCGAGTGGAAATGGTCAATGGGCTACCTGGTTCAGAGGACGGCACAACAATTCGCTACAGTCACAATTTGGTCACATGGGGTTTGGGCGTCGATTCAACAATCAAGGCTGAAAAAATGCGCTGGATGGGTCCAATGCGATACGATGTTGGAATTTTGATGGCGATCATGGCCAACAATCGACGGCATGCTACATTGACCCTCGATGGTGTAAAAATGGAAGATGATTACACACTCTTCCTGATTCAAAACAGCCAAACAGGGGGTTCAATGCTGCCTTTAGCACCCGGTGCATCTCTTGATGACGGACTGATGGATATTGGAATCCTTAAGAAAATGACTCGTCGAGATGTGCTCAAGGCCTTTGGGATGCTGAAAAAAGAAGGGCGCCATGTCTTTCATCCCAGAGTGGATTACCACCGATTCAAGAAATTGTCAATCGAAACTCCAGCACCCGCTGCAATCAATATTGATGGGGAAAACATCGGATCAACGCCACTCACAATGGAAGTGCTTCCAAACGCTGTCGAGATCTGTGTGCCGCCATCAGAATGAGAAATCTGAAAACTCTTCACTGTCATCGAACGTTTCTTTCTCAGCTGGTGCGGGTTCGTACACGGGAGCTTCTTCTTCGGCCGGCTTGGCCGCTGCCTTTCGTTTTCTGACAGCCTTCTTTTTCTTTGGTTGGCTTGGTGCTGGTGAAGAGGTACGGCTTGGTGCGACGCTGGAGAAATGATCCGGTGGTTGGGAAGTGGATTGACTCGAAGTCACGCTTGTAGGTGCACTGCTCGAGCGCTGTGGGGCATCCCAGACACCGGATGGAGCTGATGAAGTGGCCTGGATGTTTGAAGATGAGGGGGCTGAAGATTCCATTTCTTTTGCTGCCGAAGTCACCACGACTGAGGAGCCACCGCTTGAGGATCCAATCGGTGTTGAATCGCTGTCATCCGAAAGAATGCTGTCCATATCGAAACCAGAGAGGTTAGATTTCTTGGAAGATTTTGGAGGAGCTTGCTTCTTTTCTTTCTTCATTTCAGAGCGTTGTTCTGCTTTACGGCTTGTAGGAGAGGACATACCCGAAGTTTTCGCCTTCTTGACGTCCTGTTTGACCTTCTTGATGTTGTCAAGGCCAACTTGTCCAAGAAGCGTTTTCATGGTGTCTCGAGCACCTTTCATTACGAACATTTTCGACAGGATGAACGAAGCAACTGCACCACCAATACCGACTATGAAAAACATCAGAACGAAGCCAGTTCGGCCAAGAATTGGTACATCACCATGGACCCATTCATCATCAGATTCGCCGTTCGAGGAAACGGTGGCTCCATCGAGATGAATCGTCGTGACCATAACGAACAACTGTTCTCGGTTTTGATTACCGATCAAGACTGTGCAATCATCGCTTACTGTCTGACTTGAATGATAGCCGTAAGCGTTGCTGGCGTTGCTTGCTACGAGGTAGCCCTCAACGCTGACTGGTTGGTGCCATTCTCCCAGTGAGAGCATCCCGTCTTGGATTGATTCTGTTGTTGGGATCAAACCAAGGATGTACCATCGTGTATCCTCATCTGAATTAATTTCATCAAGATCAACAGTTCCTGCACCTGTTTGTGGATTCAATGGGTCGTTCCAATCTTTGAGGTCGACACGTGCACCTTCGCCTTCGATGGTTTGGGATGCTTGAGAAAACGACATGGATTGAATGGCAACACTCGTGGTCACTGCGGCGCCAATCCCCTTGACTGCATCTGTGTGGGACGCATAGAGTTGGCTAGCGGCGAGGTAGCCAGTGAATTTGACTGGTAAGCTCTTGTCGGTTCCCATTTCTGATTCACCAGGTGAACAGCCAACTGCCTCAAGGTCCTCGAGACGTTCCTCAGATGGTCCAAGATTGCTCGTGATGCTTGTTGCCGCACGATCAAAATCAACCTCAACACCACCATTGTCTGCGCCCCATGAAGCGTTTGTGGGGCCAAAGCAACCAGCAAGCAGCATCAATCCCAACAGGGCTACGGCGAAAGCACCTCGGCGCATATTTGCATGAGGGGTGCTTTAGTTTGAGAACTCTTCCATCAAGATGAGGTGAATTCACGCGCTGTTTGACTCAAAAATGGCGCAGAGAGAGGGATTCGAACCCCCGTGTCTAGGAGACAGTGGATTTCAAGTCCACCGCAATACCGGGCTATGCGATCTCTGCAACAAGCCGTGGGGGGCACCACCCCATGATACTGTTTTCGGCTGTCGGGCTTCGAAAAAATCACTCATCGGGTTCTCTTCGATGGCCCACTGCGACAGCAGCCAAACCGAGTGCAGTCATTGCCACACCAAACGTAAGACCTGGCATGCCTTCACTCTCACTGGGAGGATTTAGAGCGTCAACAGCGGCCTCAACATCCATCAGGAAATCTTCGACTTGCCAGGAATCGCCTGTCCACGCTACCTTTGGTGACATGCCTTCGAGAATGTAGGTGATTGTGGAATGGCCGACTGAGTAGTCAATGACGGTGCCTGCAGAGGCGACACAAGAAAGTCGATCGCCTTCTGCCCACTCATAGCCTTCATCGCACATGCAATGCTTGCTTGCGCCAGAGCCCATTTCCCAACCGTGGTCGTTACAAACGCCAGGCTCTGCCTCCTCACGTAGTGTCGCGCCCGGGGGCGGAATCTCTGAGAGGTTTGTTGAGTTTGGAGCCCAAGCGATGTAGGTTGGTTCAACAAGACTGTCCATCCCAACTTGAGACGATTCCCAAGCTGAGGAGGTAGCGTTCCATGTGGAAAGACTCCACCACCAAGAGGAGTCACTCGGTGCTGCTAGGTCATCAATCGATTCCATGTAATGGCCGTATTGGCTTGCTGGCATGCTGGTGTTCATTTCGGCTCCAGCAAAAGCGCCCATAGACAAATGCCAACCCGTCATTTGTTCAATGGTGTGATTGGCGGTTGAGTTGTCTGGGAACAACACTTGCATCATCGGCGAATCTGGATGGGGCTCGGACAAGACTGAAGTGTTGGCGTTTGATGCTGCCCAAACCAACTGGTCATGGTCAAGTGCATTGATTGAATCAATACCAACAGGGGATTCTTCCCATTGCTCGGAGGTTTCATTGTACACCAACAGGCTCCACCACCATGAATAATCGGACGGGGCTTCATAGCCCTCGATCGCTGTAATGTAATGGCCGTACTGGCTGTGTGAAGCATTGATCGACCAGTTTGCCTCATAGGCCATGGCCTGAGTGAGTTCCCAGCCGCTCGGCTCGAACATGAGTTCTGATGCGTTGCCTGTTGCCGGATCGATATAGGTCACTGTTGGGTCGCTGTTGGCCCCAATGTGTGCATCGATGACTTCCTGCTCAACAAGAATCCCGAAGTTTCGATAGATGTCTGCCAAGACGTCCTTGTCACCGGTGAGGTGAGGCCATGAAACACCATGTCGCTCAGTGTATTGAGTCAGTGCTTCGGGTGTATCTCGGTCTGGATCTACTGAAATGGAGATGAACCCGACACGGTCAGCGTCTTCGGGCGCAAGCCCCTCTTGCACCAAGCGCAAGGATTGGGTGATGACAGGACATACGTCTGGACAGGATGTGAAAATGAAGGACACAACGGTCACTTCGCTGTCCATAGCGGAGAGGGTGAAATTTTCACCTGCTTGATCCGTGAGGGTAAAATCAACGATATCGTTGCGTGAAAGTTGATGGCCCTTGTAGGCTGTTGCGTTTGGCGTAGCAGCAATAAGCAGGGCAAGGCATACTGACACTGCGAGCATCTTACGTAGGAACATGGTTGGCTCCCCACTCCCGCAGGGTTTCAATGTTATTGCGAACGGTGTTAGCGTTCAGTGGCATAACTCCAGTCTGGTGTGCACCAGCTTGGGAGGCCTGAAATTCCTTCAGGGTTCGAGAGTCCAATGCCCCAAAGCATCAGAGCGACAAAGATCCACGGGAACATGAAGGTGATGTTGAACCACTTGTGTTCATCCCTCAAGTGCATAAAGAATGCAGCAATACCGTAGCCCTTGACAATGCCAACACAGATGAGGATGGCCCAGACCGCCGAGCGGCTGATTTCTTGATCTGTACCTGGAACTTTTTCGAAGAAAACCGCTCCGAGTTCAAACAGTGTGAAGATCATCAAGACGATGAAGTTCCAAAAGTAGATGTCTTTGCCCATGTATAAATTTGCGTGCTCTCCCATAATCTCACCTCAATACAAATAGAATGCTGGGAAGATAACCACCCAAGCCAAGTCGACAAAGTGCCAGTACAAACCGAAGTATTCGATACCCTGTGCATTGTCCTCATCAAATCCGATGGTGTCCGCTTTGAACACCAAATACAGCATGATCAGCAGACCGATGAACACGTGAAGACCGTGTGCACCGGTTGCGATGTAGAAGATCGAACCTTGAACAGTGCCGATGGTGAATCCTTCTGCAACCAGATGGCTCCATTCAACAAGCTTGAGGACGATGAACAGCGAACCAAGCAAAAGCGTAGCAATGAGGTAGTTTCGCACCGCTGCTTTGCGGGTTGGCATGAGTTTGCCCATGACACCCTTTGGCGCCTCCCACTTTGCATTCTTTGCAGTCTTGAGTGCAAGAACGATGGTGTAGGATGAAATGATCAGAGCAAAGGTGTTGATACCACCGGGCAATAGAGTCCAAAAGTCACCTACTGACTCGCCGAAGCCGTCGACCTTTGCGCCGCCTGGGCGGAGGTAATCTGAGGCCGTGAGAACCCAGTCGTCTTCCGAAGCACACCCTTCAAATCCGCCGTCACTGTTCTCAAACGCCCACTTTGTGCACCACTCGGTACGCATGCGGAGGTAGGAGGAAAAGAAGGTCGCGAAGACCATAATTTCAGACATAATGAAGACCCAAAGGCCGACCTTACGAATGTGGTCGCCTTCAAATGGATAGGAAGTTGCAATCTGCTCACCATGTCCGATGAAAGGTAGGTCCTCAAACCACCAATTTGCAACAGCGATAATGATGATTAGCAATCCCGAGGTGCTGACGCCCAACATTCCAAGTTCTGCAGTGACGGTATCGTCGAGCAGTGCCTTGCAAGCAACGATAAAGTCTGGAAGGCCCCAAAGGAAGACCATGATACCGAAAGCGAAGATAATAGGTGATGCTGAGCCATGGTGTTCATGCTCGTCATGGTGATCATCGTGGTGGTCGTCTGCTTTTGGCTTGCTGGCGTTCAAGAAGCCGCCGAAACCGATGAACGCTGCATAAGCTGCAGTGATGAACAGCAGTGTAATTCCAGCAACACGGTAGGTGAGGTAGGAAAGATGAGCTGCGATTTCTGAGTTGTGCGCTTCTTCTTTAGCGATGTAGAGTGTGTTGTTCTTGTCGTCACCAGCGATCGTACCTGCAGCAACGGCTTCTTGCCATTCTTTCTTGGCATCTTCGTAATGATGGTGTTCATCATCCCAAGTGTGATGCTTATTTTCTGCAACGACCACGCCAAGGACTGCGAATCCAACGACACCGATGGTCAAGATGAGTCCTGCCATCAAGACAGCGCGCAGCCAAATGCTGTTGGGGACTTCGTTTCCGTGTGTGCTCATTCTTCGACCCCCTTTGCAAGTGGTGTTGCCAACTTCTTCAGCGGGCTGACTTTCTTATCTGCTACGCCATGATGGCCATAGAGTTCGTTCATGTCACCCTGAGTTGGTATGTCGTGGAACGAAGGCGTTGGTGGTGGTGAAGTGGTCATCCATTCGAGTGACCAGCCACCCCACGGATCGTTTCCTGCAGGTTCGCCATGTCGGTTCGAGCGAATGATGTTCCAAACGAGCAGGAGTTGGCTCAGACCAAAGATGAACGAAAAGGTGCTGACCGCCATGTTGTACTCAGCAAATCCACTTTCTGTGGTGTAACTGTGTGTTCGGCGAGGCATGCCCATGATTCCAAGAGCGTGCATTGGCCAGAAGGTCGCGTTGTAGGAAGCAAAGCCAATCAAGAAGTGCCATAGGCCAAGGGTTTCGTTGAGTTTGCGTCCTGTTGCCTTGGGGTACCAGTAGTAGACACCGGAGAACAATGCGAAGACTGTTCCGCCGATGAACACGTAGTGGAAGTGGGCGACGACGAAGTAGGAATCGTGGAAGTGCACGTCAAGACCTGCAACTGGGAAGAACATACCAGAGATGCCACCAAGGGTGAAGGTCACGAGGAAACCAAGCGACCAGAGTGTGTGTGTTCGCATGACCATGCTGCCGCCCCAAATCGTTGCAAGCCAGTTGAAGACTTTCGCACCAGTTGGAATGGCGACCGCCATGGTGGTGATCATGAACGCTGCACGCCAGAATGGATCCATACCGGACGTGAGCATGTGGTGGCCCCAAACGATGAAACCAACAACACCGATACCAGCCATTGCAAAGACCATCGATTTGTATCCAAAGATTGAGCGTCGAGCGCTCGTCGCCAGAACTTCAGAAACAATTCCGAAGGCTGGAACAACAACCACGTACACTTCAGGATGGCCGAAGAACCAGAACAGGTGTTGGAACAGTAAACTGTCGCCGCCTGCGGTGAAGAAGACCGTTCCGAGGGTGTGATCGAACAGGA
>CBFIIS010000044.1:0-15538 GCA_965662715.1 Candidatus Poseidoniaceae archaeon
TCGATGTAACTGATGTTATCCTTGTAGGCTCTCATCGTTTCTTCGACATAGGCTTGAACATCCATTTGGTTTTCTTCGATAGAATCTGTCTGCGAAAGTTCATCCTTTATTGAGGTGCGAATTTGTTGCAATACTGTGTTGAATGCATATCTGTCTTTATCGTTCGAATCATCATGATCATCGGCCACCACCTCAAGCAATTCTCTGAGGGTTTCTGGAGGCACATAGACATCAGAAAATGAAGAAAACATGTCATCCATTATTGCTGATTCAATTCGTGCCATGTGTTCGGATATGGTGGCTCGAGCTAAGCCAAGTTCTTGCGATAACTCAGCGATACGAATGCCTTTAGGCGTATCGAAATAACCTCGATCATATGCGAATTTGGCAAGTCTGAGTTGCTTGCGCGACAGTACACCATTTTCTTCACTCGCAGCATATTTCACACTTCTCGCACTGGTGCGGTCGGGTTTTGCAATCATGCGCAAAAATCCACTGAACAGACGTAGGCTTATTGGTGGGCCTTGTATGGTATACGTAATTCCTTCGCCGTCGAGAAAACAGGCCCCGGCAACTGCTGAAGTGCCATTAATTCTTGCGCTTAGGTTTGATGCTGGGTGGCTCAGACGTGCAAGTATGATTGTTCCATCGCCTTCATTTTCAGCATCCATGAGCACCTCGATTAATTCTATGAAACCTATCTTTTCAATGTCCTTTGGACCCATACCAGGCTGGAAATGTACTTTTAGAATACATCGAATGTCCTTTGGAGCTCTTCGGGCGTAGGAGATGAAGTGCATGCTTTGCATCACTTCTGAGATTGGCCCAGTCACGAGGCGGCTAACATTTGCCCGTTTCCAAAAAAAGGTGACTTCGCGCATGGGAAGGTTAGCGCGGTAGGGTGTTTAAAATCTACTACTGTGAACTATTTATTTCATTTCAAGCCAAGCAAAAAACGAGAAGATTGGTAAAAGAATCAATAAAGCCCTGTTAATCTTCCTCTGTTGGTCGACATACTTGACCGTTGGAATCGGCGAGATCTCGATTGACTTTGCTGTTCTCCTTCTCCGAGTCAAGACCACACGTTCCTCGACCAATTCGAGCACACGTTGCCTTAATTCAGGTTGACGTGAATTTTGCACGCCTCGGCCTACAATGAATTTCACCGAACAATGATCCGACAGAGGAAGAGCCGCATCAACAACTCCACGTAAGTTTGTGAGGTCATGCATATCGATTCGAATGGACATACCATCGCTCTTGACATGGCTGAGAACTCGCCATCGTCCTTGACCTTCGTTGAACGACGCCAATGTTTCTCTTGCGTGGGAAAGTGGCCGTTTTCCAAGGTCAATCGGTTTTCTGCGTCGAGCCAAAAAAGGACCCAAGACCACTGCTCCAAGCAGTGGAGGTGTGCACATGAGCCCGCCTAAACGCTTGAGCTGAGTTGGATCGGTGAGTACCGATATAACGGCAAGGCTGAATCCGAGATAAAGCCCTAAAAAGGCCCCTGCTTGAAGGCCTGTGACGAGGCCAACTGGCTCTCCCTCCTCAAGCTCCATGGTGTTTGCTTGGGGCGGATGCACATCAAGTCTCCCACTCTTTTGCACCAAACTATATCTATTGAGTTCGGTTAGTAGGAACATGGAGAAAAATGGCCTCGAACATCGCTCGAGGGAGCGTAAAATTGGTTTGTGGATCGCAGGAATATCTGGCTTCTTTTTCTTTTCATTCTTCGCAGCACCATTAATCCTACCCGAGGGGACCGTCGTTGATATTAACGGTAGGGCAAATACATTTGATTTTGCATCCAAGGACGGTTCAAATTCGTACGGCAATTCACCGCAGGGGTCACTTCATGAACATGCAGACGGAACACTTCATCAGCACGATCATTTCAGTTGGAGTGAGTTGGATCCTTACACCGGATTTATCTATGCCTTTGCAGATTTGAACTGCCATCAAAATCATGAACGTTCCTGGGTGATCGGGGGCAATCAAATGCCAGTTTGCACTCGTGATGTTGGCATTTTCTTTGGTTTGATGATGGGCGGCATTCTCTTCTCGAGACGTTCCTATAATCGATGGACTGTACGAGACACTTGCCTGTCGTTGCTACCCGATGAATGGTTGGTAAATGTCTATGTAAAAAACCGTAGAACATTGGCTTGGCTTGCTTGCGGCATTGTTTTGTGCGTCCCGCTGATTATTGATGGTTTTACTCAACTGCTTACCGGCTACGAGTCGAATAATTTTACAAGGCCTCTCACAGGAGCCCCCTTTGGTCTAGGTTTGGCCATTTTGATTGGTGCATCGATTGGTGCTCGGGCAGAAAAATTCGAGCATGCCTCGGATGTTGTCCTTCCAGGCAACGCAAGGTTCCAATTGAAAACCGAAGAAGAATAATCACGGTGGTGGGATTTGCCACCATGCCAGTAATTCCTCAAGTGACTCTGGGACGGGGCAGTGCTCATGTCCACTGGAAAGCAGCTGAAGTCGTTTCATGATGTCTTCGACTCCTTTACGAACAGCCGGCGGAGGTGTCTTTCCATCTTCAGGGGATACAATGGCGGATAAAGCATAACTCCAGTTTGTCTCAGGGTTGGCTCTTCGCCAGGAGGCGAGTTGGGCACGTAGGGGCCACATAGCTAGGGCCAAGCGACCATAACCGAGCCTTTCATCTCGAAGTTTGAACACTTGGGCCTCAGCGAAAGGGACATGAGATTGCTGTTTATGGATCCAACGTTCTTCTTCCAACCACTTGACGAGTCGTTGAGTGTGCCGTTGCGTGACCATTCGGTGAGGTCCAAAAGCACGATGGAGCCGAGGAACTTCACTCGACCCGACAATCAGGGAAAGGGTACCAAGAACGGACCAACACGATTGTGCATGTGGGGTGGCAGGGACATCGTATGCTCTGGCACTTTCAACAGGCCATTTGTCTTCTGCATCCTGCATCCATTGCGAAGGTGAACGTCCTGAAAGCCAACCGATATGAATCGCAGTTTTTTCTTGAGGAGCGCCGGGGAGTCGCGTCTGTTTTTTGACATCCCGAACTAAGGTGCTCAGGAGGTGGCGATCAACTTCATCAGGATCGACATTGAGTGGTGTCGGCTTTCGGTTGAAGAAAGCACGAAGTTCTGTCCTCAATTTTTTCTTCAAATCATCCAATCCACCTTCATTGAGAATCGGGCCCACGACGCAGCACTTGTCAAAAGGGGCAGGTACAGTGATTTTCCCCGATAAAAGATCGTTGAAACCTTGGCGAATCGTCGTTTGGATTTCAGGGGTTTCGAAATACTCCTGCTTCTCACTGGTCATTCGTAATGTACCGGTTCGAATGCGTTTAATCGCTTTAGCAGGGTCACAATCAATCCACAACACAAGGTCTGGAATCATCGCAGCAGCGTTCATTTTTGCGACCTGTCCAACCCCGAGATTGCCAACGACGCCCTGGTAGATGAGTGATGAATGGATGTTACGATCTGAGATGACAATATGACCTTGTTGAAGCAAAGGGCGAATCCATGTGTGGGAATGGTCAAGTCGATCGGCAGCAAAAAGCCCTGCTTCTTCTAGAGGTGTCTTATCGCCCAATTTAACAGATGTAAGTGCCAACTTACCAAGTTCACTGTGCCTCCTTGGCTCATGTGTTGCATGGATTTGAGGGAACGGAAATTCCGCGGCTAATTCAAGGAGTAAACGAGCAGCTTCACCTTTTCCTGAACCATCGCCGCCCTCGACGCTGATCAGGTACATTCACTCACCGCCTACATCGGAAAATTGATCACGACTCTTCATGAGTAAGATCATGCCTGCAAGGATCAAAGCGGGTCCAAAGATAATCAGGCCCCTGCTAAACAAGGCAAGGCCGGCGAGGTATTGGGTGCGCCTGTATCGTTTTGCTCTTCGAGCCTCGACTGCTGATTGGACACCAATCAAGCCAGTGAGCACGGTCAATACGCCAACCGCAGTCGACAACGCAACTGCGTTTTCTGTATTCCAACCGTCCTTTGACACGATTTCATTTTCCACAACCGTACCGGTTCCTTCACGGAGTGTAATGGGCTTAATCTGTGCCCCATCAGGAATGAAGATTCGTTCGACGGTTGTATGACCATCGAGCGTGAATGTCAATTGTAATTCCGTGACATCAATCGATTTAAACCAAAAGTAGCCATTGGAATCTGTCGATGTTAAACCGATGACTTCGCCTGAGTCGATGTTCATCAATTCCACACTCACATCCGCAACAGCGCTCCCGTCTGGCTCGAGTACAATTCCCGAAACGTCAACGGTTTCATCGTTCCCAATTACGCTAAATGCGTTGATGAGGTCTGCAGGATTACCTTGGAGGATCAATCCGCCAGACGCCATCCCAAGGATGCTCCCGACAAGAATCAGAGATGCAGCAAGGGTTCGTAGTTGAGAGGCGTTGGCGTTGTTCATTGAAGCCATATGCTCGTTGAATTCTTCATTGGCTTGGGCAATGGCATCGTTCAAATCAGATTCATCGACCACAAGTTCTTCCGAAGCGTTTTGTTGCCGCTCTAATTTAGCTTCTTTTGATGCTTCGATTTGAGCCTGAACACGGGCTTTGAGGGCTTCTCGCCGCTCGTCAAAATCAGAGTCATCCGCCATCATCTCACCCCCGCTCTATTGAACTGGGTGCGTGCGCGGATAATACGCCTTTCCCTTCTTGTCCGCGCTTTATTGTTCCCGACGTATATTGACTGCATAGCCAAGCACCAACATCATGGTCATTGCCGCTCCGATGCCAAGGAGTGCTGCAAAGGCCAATCCTATGTGTCGTTCGACCTCCATTTCCTGTGAAGAAGAATCTGAGTTTTCGGCATCGTCATTCTCGCTTTGACCTTGGTGTTCCTCAATGGTTTCGAAATCAAAAATCCATGCGTTCGAGCGAAGTCCAAGTTCGACCAATGATCCAACATCATGCAACGATTGAGCGCTGACTTTGTCAGGCGTATCCTCGTGTGTGTGCCAATGGCCTTCGAAAGGTTCAGCACCTTCGCCAAAGCGTATGTCAATCAAATCAATTGCTCTAATGCCTCTGTTGAGCGCTGGCACGTGATCATCAATGACGCCAGTGCTGATGGTCATGTTGACAATATCCCTGCCCAAGTCACCGTTGCAATCGAACTCAGTATCCATCAGGCCAATCGCAGCAGCAAGCGGTGGGATTGTGGTCCACAAGGCGTTATCACCAGGATAGACGTGGGTGAGTTGAAGAAAAATATCGCCAACCATGTCAACGACGATGTATGCCGTGGTTCGATTCACTTCAGATTCACTTTGGTTATCGACCCATGCTCGTGCACCATACAGGCTCCCAGTTGAATAATTCTGATCTTCAGCATCGGTGAACAGCAATTCAACATCGTATTCAAGATTCATAGAGGGTATAATTCTACCAAGTTCAAGCAAGACTGCAACACCGCTTGCAGCATCGTTTGCTCCAGGGATTGGCTCCATGGTTCGGTTCTGGTCGGGATCACGTTCAGCAACATCTCTTGAGTCATAATGGGCAACTAGGACGACCCTTGGCCGTGATGCATTTGCTTCGCCTGATGAATATTTTGCGACCACATTGGTGAATGTAATGTTGTCTTCAGTGTAGGTGTTATTTGCGACCTCTAAGTGGCTTAATTCCGAATGGATCATCGTGCGAAGCTCAGCGCTTCCATTTGATCCAGTTGTTCTTGGTCCCAAGTTCACTTGTTCCGTAATCGAGGCATTGGCCATCGTACCGTTGAATTCCAGCGAATCAACCTGCTCACAAGCATCGACACTTTGGTAGGGTTCCTTGATGCTCTGGGCTTGAGTCACGCTCAGGCAAGCCGTGAGCATCAAAAATACGAGAATAATCGCTTCCATGCCATGATTCGGGGGGCGTAAACCACTCCGAGTTCGCGTGAGCATATGTGAAGCCTCATAGACCCAGTCTTAAATACCTCTTTTCAAGTCGTGCAGTTGTTAAGCAGTAATGCGAATACCTGAGGTGTCATCAATGTCGGAACCGCGCTCTACATCTGCTCTCTTCCTCGTCACTGTTCTCTGCGCTGCATTATTCGCACCGCTTCTTGCCCCTGCAGCCTCCGCGTCACCCGAAACCGAGGTCGTTGAGGTCTATGACGCAGGTGGGACCATTATTGGAGATATTGCTGATTTCGACCCCTCGCAAGGGCGAGAATACATCATGATTGAAGAAGAAGTCCCGGTGGTTTCAGCGTTTTCGTTCTTGAAAAACGCCTGGATCGAAGAGGGTCGGCCAGGGGCAGAAGAGATGGTCATTCAACCCCAAACCTCTGCGCGTGCGGCAGGACGGGCATGCAACCCTCACGTGGTCAACGACCAGCTCACCGTGCCAACTTCCGGAGGCTCCATCGATGTGTATGTGGCAAAAACAACCAACACAGTCGCTTTCTTGGTTCAGAGCGGTAGGACGCTTTCATCAACCGTACTCAACAACCTTGCATCCTCTTGGGACAGCACAATTTACCCTACCATGACCACTTACTATGGAAAAGATTACTCCGACGGGCGAGGTCTTGCACCCCCTGATGTCGACAATAACTGTCAAGTACAGATCGTCATCTATGATATCGATGGTGCCTTCAACATCGGAGGCTACTTCGCACCTTCTCTGGCGACTTCAAGAGAAGCCCTGTACGTTGATTACGCCGATATCACCCTCTCATGGGGCAAATCGATTTTAGCGCACGAAATGGAACATCTCTTGCACAATGCGCAAGATCCTTACGAAAATTTGTGGATTGATGAAGGCAATGCAGATGTTGCGATTTACCTATGCTTCGGGGCCGATTCAACCCTTGTGTCCCATCTGAATCAATGGACATCCTCATCCGAACTGTCGGTGCGATGGTGGAATCAACGGTTTGCTGATTACGGCGCAGGTTTCATCTTCACAATGTACCTTGCAGACCACCTTGGTGGCGGTCCAGCGGTCCGACAACTTGTTCAAGATTCTGCTACAGGTGGCTTGGGTGTCGAGAACCTTGCATTATCTCCAGTGAGTGGACAAAGTGGAATGCTCGGGCGAACCATGGGCGAAATCTTTGCCAACTTCTCAATCGCAGCAGTCCTTGATTCAACACAGGGCATTTACGGATTTTCAAACCTTGATTTAACTCCGACCTGCTCCTCAAACTCGTTCTGTAGGGTCCAACCTGCCGATACCAACAGCGATTGGGCTGGGCCTTGGTCCTCGACTGGACATACCGTAGAAGGATGGGGGATTCGTGCCTTCAAGTTCACACCAGGTAGCGCCTCACCAGCCCCTCTCACTATGCGATTGACTGCTGATGTGAGCCAATTCGATGGTGTTGTTGTTAGTCAATCCACTGCTGACGGGCTTTGGTCGGTTACCGATCTCAATTTCCAAAACAACGTGGCTACGGCACTTATTCCAGGGTTTGGAAATCTCACAAACGAGGTCTGGGCCATCACATGGTATGCAAGCACAGTGGCTGATTGTGATTACACTTCTTGTGGTTCATCATATCCTCAAGGCACTGTGGATATCGAAGCAGCACGCATTACAGCACCAGCAAGCCTGACTGTAACTGCAACGGACGCACAAATCGACCGTGATGGTGATGGTGCACCGGACACTGCTCAAATTGACTACGAGGTCTTCTCAAACGCCTTCTTTGAAGATCTTGATGTGACCATGACTGTCCTCGACGCTTCAGGTGTTGAGGTGGATCGCCTCACAAAGAGGGTTGCAGCAGGTGGCGGCGTGGCTACAGAAGAATCGTTTTGGTTCACCGCACCGCTCAACGGACAATACACCTTCAAAATGGAGATGGTGGACATGATTGGAACCACTGTTGACAGCATCACAACTGCGCCCCAAGTTCTCAACAACATGAAACCAACAGCGAATGGGACCCTTGATCCCAACGCTACACAGACGTGGGAAAATGTTCAGTTCACAGGTGATGGATTTGACGCGTGGGGCTTGTCCTTGGATAACAACTCCTTGCCATACCTCGACGCTCCAATCGCCTATGCTTGGGATTTCGGTGATAACAGCACATCGGGTCTGAAATCCCCTCTACGATCTTACGAATCAACTGGCGTCTACAATGTCACACTGCGTGTGATGGATCAAGGCAACACGTGGTCTGAAACATCGGTTCTGCAAATCAATGTCAGTGACACAACCCCACCGTTGCCAATCATCACGGTGAACAATGTCGTGATTGAGAATGAAATTAACATTCTGACCAACCAATTGATTCTCTTCTCTGCTGCTCGAACCATCGACAACGTCCCAACAGATCAACTGGAGTACAGTTGGGACTGGGGTGATGGTACAATCGATTCGGGTATCGGCGTCTATGAATACGCTCACGAATGGGGCGATATTTCAGGCACTGTTGCAACTTACAACTTGACACTCACAGTTTCAGATGGAATCAACACGGGTATCAAAGAAATCATTGTGAATGTGAACAATAGAATCCCGTTCCAAATCTTTGCTGATAACCTCTCCACTTACACTTACACTGCGATTGTCATGCCGGACGTATTCACTGACGATGATGGTACTCTTGTTGCCTATGAGTGGTCGTTCCCGGATGGAGTGAACCTCGATGGAGGCATCAGCGACCGAACAGACGAATTTATGTCCACAACTTCGAACAGTGCGAATCCAATGCCTGCTTGGAACACCCCAGGTCTCAAATCCGTTGAACTGACCGTCACAGATGACGATGGTAGCTCAGTTTCGACGACGTTGAGCGTTATGGTTCACAATCAGCTGCCGGTGGGTGAATTCATAGTCCGAACAACGGCGACAACAGGCTCTTCAACGGTTGATTTTAGAGTCGAAGATGGTCAAGTTGATACCCCCTACACTTTCGATGGCAGGGACTCATTTGACCCGGATGGCACCGTTGGAGATTCTTCAGATTTGACGTTCAATTGGACGTTTTCAGATGGGACTTTTGGAGATCGACCACAAGTCACTCACACCTTCACCGAACCGGGCATTCACAGTGTGACGCTTGTCGTCTTTGATGAGGCTGGCGAGGCAAGCACTCCACGGATCCTCACCATTGAGATGGCAAATCCACTGCCAATTATCTCGGTTCGAATCTTGGATGCTTGGATTGATGGAGAATTGATTACAGATTCAACCACTTTTGAAGAAGGGACAATGCCAGATATGTGGTCGCGAACCTTCAATGAAGCAGGTGATACCTATGCTGCACCACATACACTGCTCTACTTTGACTCGGATGGCACCCGTGATGGTGATCGTATGTTCGAAGGTAAATACATTCCACTTGAGGCAGAATCTCCTGACTGGAACGGCCTTGTGCAGTACACGTGGGACTTTGGAGATGGTTCGCCGATCAACTCAGAACCATCGCCTTGGCACGCATTCACACTGGCCGGTGAATACACCGTTACCCTCACCGTACGGGATGCCTTCGGCACTGGCGATGTGAGTCGGGCATCATTCACTGTCATGGTTGATTATCCTCCAGTGATTCACAACCTCTTGATACCTGATGAGATCTTCTCAGGGGATTCAAACTCATTGAGTGCAAACATCTCAGATTTGGAAGTTGATCTCGGCATTGCCCTCTACAGGGATACAAATGTCAATGATGGATCAATTTCAGATCGGGATGAATCGTTGAACCCTGACCTCATCGTGCGATGGGACTTGGACATTGAGGTCGATGAAAATGAAAATGGCGACCCTACAGACGATTGGGTTGACCCGCTGTCTGGTTCGACATCTCGAATATCAGCGACCTATGAAGATCCAGGTGCCTACACGCTCATGATTCAGGTCTGTGATGGACTAGGTATGTGTGTTGAAATGACTCAAGACATCGAAGTAAGTACGCCACCGACTGCGGCTCCTTCCCTCTCTGATTTCAGTGTTGATGATTGGAAGAGTTGGCTTACAGAAGCGGGCTCAGACCTTGCAACCTTTGTCGCACTCATTGCTGTGGCCCTTATCCTTGGATACCTTGTGATGCGCGAACCATCGGATCTTGAAGATGAAGCAAAGCAGGCCGCAGAATCTTATGCAGATGTGGAACTTGTTGAGAGCCAAGGCGGTTTGCTCGGCATGGATCACCACACGCCACCGCCGGCGCCAGGGATCTTGTCAAAGGATGAACGTCGAAGCGATGACAGTGGGTATGTTCGACCACTTCGAAGACGAGGTTGACCGCTACTACCTTGAACCTTCAAGTTCAGGGAAGTATGTAGGGAGGTCATGAGTATGCGAAATCACATGGCTTTGACATTGGTCATCATCATGATGATGCCAGTTTTATCGGCTGCGTTTTCAACGCCAATCCTCACCCATGCGCAAGCTGCAGATGCTTGCCAAGGTGATACGCAAGCAATAGAATGGAACCAAACCATGCAACGCATGGCTCTTGTTCCACATTATTCCGGCAGTTATGATCCGTATTATGATGAGAGGTACTACGGGGACGAATACTATTACGAAGAAGATCAAAATGGGCCCTCTCAACAAAATGCCGCTCAATCTGATCTTGGGCCTGAAGAACCATGGATGTACCAACAAAACATGTGGAACTTACCAGTTCTTGAACCACTTGAAACGAGTCACTACACAACGATGATGATTGGGAACAACAGTGCGGGGGTTCTGCGATTGAATCTTTCAGCAACCCACCGCACAACCATCTGCGTGACGCTGCAGGATGCAGATGCAAACCCCGTCACAGGCGATGTCTACTTGTTAACAACAGCAGAATATGAATCCTATCGTTCCTCCTATGAATGCAGCCAGCGAGTGACTTGGTGGTGCTATGAAGGTGACTTGGAAGAGTCGTTGAGCGACATTCCTCCAGAATGGCGAAGTTGGAATCCACTTGGTTGGAAATCATACCGTGATTCACATGAATATGAACGTGTAAGTTCGGTCAATTTTGCTTTGAATCTCGACAAAGCTGAGGTCTACACTCCAATATGGGGGGGTGCGGACTGGCAAGACTTCTACCTCATTGTAGATGCTTGGGACAATATCCATGACTATGATTCGGATGCTCCTGATGTGACGATTGCTGCAGATGTCACTATTGTCACGACAAGCCGTTCATTGATCTTGCCTCCATACACCGTTGCACTTACATTCATGGTTGTTTTACTCGGAGCTTTGGCGGCACCTTTCATCCTTAATGCGAGGTACATGAAAGCAGGGCTCGCGCCTAAAGATGCCTCGGAGGGGCTAGTTCCTTCGCTTGAACTTCCAGCCGATTTGCCTCAATTTGGCCAAGAGCTCCCACCGCCGACAATGCCTGTGGCCCCAATGCCACAAACGATTGGTCAACACAATTCACCCTTGCCTGATCCATTGCCAGGGGTGCCTGTGCCGCCTCAGACAGTGCAGTTGCTAACGACGCCTCCACCCGAACCTGCGGATGTGCCTTCTGGTGACGAATTTGACCTATGATGGCATAAGGGTCGGGCAATGCCCTGCTTGCTCCTTAGACGCTCCTATTGGCTCAGTATTCTAACAAATTCCAGGCTTCCTTGAGGTCCCGCACATTGACAAGACCTTTGTCGGAGAGTCGGAATTCGTTGCGCATGGTTGCATACACCATGGCCTGGTTGAGGACTGGAGCGTGCAAACGTGCCCAATCGCCACCGTTGCCAAGGGCCATTGCAGCGTACTCTACTTTTTCTGAGGCCAATGCGTGGGTGGCTTCGACAATCTGAAGTGCGTCTTGGTGGTCGTTGACTGTGCTGCAGAATTTCACCATGTCGCCCATTTCCGCGTTCGATGTGATGATGTTTTGAATCTCCTCAGCACTTGGGGTGCTGTCGGTGTCGTGCATCGATGCGACGATCTTGCAGGAGGCTTTCTTGGCTTCTTCCACGAGGGTTGTTCGGTCTTCTTCATTGATGGAGAGTTCAAGATCGACCCAACTCGCTCCTGAAGCGATGCCTTGCTTGAGCACGTCAATACGTTGTGCCTCGTCTCCTGAAAAGTATCCACCTTCTCGAACAGGGCGTGCGGTGAAAATGACGGGGAGCGCGATGCCTTCCTTTAGAGCAGTAATCGATGCTTCAACATCGATATCATTGAAGTCTCGGACAGGCCACTCGTTAGCAGGAGGCATTGTTTTTGTCACTTCACCTTCTTCGTTTTCTGTGACGGTTGGCTCTGGTCGACTCAGGTACAATCGGTCGAATCGAACTTCGATCAAATCAGCGCCTGCAATTCCTGCACGGGCCGCTTCATCGAGCATTTCTTTCACAGTTGTTCCTTCGAGGGACACACAAACCAACGGGTCAGCCATGCCTTTCGGACTTGGGCCCGCTTCTTAACGCTCTCGCATGGGCTGTTCGCTGAGATTGGTTGAAATCCATGTCTTTTTTTGCAACAAATTTTCGTTGGAAATTGAAGGTTTTGAGCGTGTTACTTCAGTGGTTTTTCACGGGTATGAGAAGGTGATATTGCACTACCTTTATACCCCCTCGTCACAGGGTAATATTGTAGGGGAGTGCGAGGTATAGAAAATTGAGTACTGCGCCGCAAATTGTGTTGAAAATTTCACCAAATTCTGCCGCAAATTCAATCATCGAAATACACATCCATCCAACCCTTCTTGAGGAATTTAAAATGAGCGACGAATATGGTGCTTCAAGCATTCAAGTTTTAGAAGGGTTAGAGGCGGTTCGAAAACGCCCGGGGATGTACCTCGGAGATCCACACGATGGAACCGCCCTTCACCATTGCATTTGGGAAGTGGTGGATAACTCAGTCGACGAACATCTTGCAGGCCACACCGCTCAAATCGATATCACCCTCAATCCAGACCATTCGGTCAGCGTCAGAGACTATGGGCGGGGCATACCAGTTGGCATCCACGAAGAATACGGGATCTCTGCCGCAGAGGTCATTATGACCAAACTCCATGCAGGAGGTAAGTTTGACAACAGTTCCTACAAGGTGTCGGGTGGTCTTCACGGCGTCGGTGTGTCTGCAGTCAACGCGGTTTCGGAGTGGATGGATGTCACCATTCATCGGGATGGTGTCATCTATTTCCAGCGATATGAAGCGGGCGTTCCTGTTGCGCCTCTTGCGGAAATCGGAACATGCGACAATACGGGCACGATTATTTCATTCAAACCTGATTTGACGATTTTTACAGAAGTTATTGAATTCGAATTTGAACAAATCAATACCCGTGTGAGGGAAACAGCTTTCCTCAACGCAGGGCTCAAAATCGTCATCAATGACCAACGTGCTGAGGAAACGCATGAGGTTGAACATCATTACGAGGGCGGCCTGAGTGAATTTGTCCAACAACTCAATGAACGCCGTGAGATCATGCATGAGAATGTCATCACCATTGCTGGCTCAAAAGAAATTGAGAAAGGCCCCGTTGAGGTTGAACTGGCGCTTCAATGGTCAGATGCGTTCAGTGAATCGATCATGTGCTACACCAACATCATCAGAAACAAAGATGGTGGAACGCACATGTCTGGTTTGAGAACAGCACTCACAAGTTGCGTGAATGGATATGCCAAGAAACGCAATCTACTCAAGGGCGATGCCCTCAGTGGTGAAGACGTCCGTGAAGGTCTTGCTGCAGTGGTGAGTGTAAAGCATCCAGACCCATCCTTTTCCTCCCAAACAAAGGATAAACTGGTCAGCAGTGAAGTCACAGGAATTGTTCAAACCATTGTGTACGAAAAATTGGGCGAGTTCTTTGAAGAAAACCCCAACGTGGCAAAGCAGATTGTCGACAAAGCCCTCCTCGCCTCCAAAGCGAGGGAAGCCGCTAGAAAAGCCCGCGATCTTACGAGAAGAAAGGGTGTCCTCGAAGGTGGCGGATTGCCAGGGAAATTAGCGGATTGTCAATCCAGAGATCCAAGCGAATGCGAAGTCTATCTCGTCGAAGGTGATTCTGCAGGCGGTTCGGCAAAGACCGGCCGTGATCGAAGAATTCAGGCCATCCTCCCTCTGCGTGGTAAAATCCTCAATGTCGAGCGTCAAAAGCATAACATTGCGAAGGTGTTCCAAAACAATGAGATTCAAACCATGATTCGAGCCTTCGGCGCAGGTGTTGGTAACAATCCTGACGATGAGGGTTCGTTCAATCCAGAAAAATTACGATATTCGAAAATCATCCTGATGACTGACGCTGACGTTGACGGTGCTCACATCCGCACGCTGATGTTGACCTTCTTATGGCGGTTCATGCGCCGTGCAATTACCGAAGGCCACGTCTATATCGCACAACCTCCACTCTATCAACTCAGTAAAGGACGAGTCAACAAGTATGCGTTCACCGATGAAGAACGTGATGCAATTATTGATGAGTTGAAAGGCGACAATCCAAACGCTAAGATCGGTGTTCAACGCTACAAGGGTCTTGGTGAAATGAATCCAGAACAATTGTGGGCAACGACGATGGATCCCGAATCAAGGACCATGCTCAAAGTCACCGTGAAGGAAGCCGAAGAAACAGATCGTATGTTTGAGATTCTTATGGGTGAGGATGTTCCTGACCGAAGGGCGTTTATTGAGCGTCACGCAAAGGAGGTGACCAACCTTGACATCTGATGACAACGAACCGGCCCAAGATGACGAAACCATCGCCCCAGCGGGCAATGTGCTCAACCATTCACTCAACCATGAAATGAAGACTTCGTACATCAATTACGCCATGTCGGTCATTATTGGACGTGCTCTTCCTGATGCCCGAGATGGACTCAAGCCAGTTCATCGTAGGGTGCTCTACGGTATGTTTGAAGGCGGCCACACTGCCGACAAGAAGTTCAGCAAGTCAGCTCGTTCAGTTGGTGAAGTCATGGGTAAGTATCACCCTCACGGTGATCAATCCATTTACGACACTATGGTTCGTATGGCGCAAGAATTCTCATTGCGATACCCTCTTGTCGACGGACAAGGCAACTTCGGTTCGATTGATGGCGACCCACCCGCAGCCATGCGATACACGGAATCCAGACTAGATCGAATCGCAAAGCACATGCTCGAAGACATCGAAAAGAAAACCGTTGATTTCCAGCCCAACTTCGATGATTCAGAGCAAGAACCAAGCGTTCTTCCTGCGCGTTTACCAAACCTCCTGCTCAATGGGAGCGATGGTATTGCAGTCGGAATGGCGACACGAATTCCACCCCACAACCTCACCGAGGTTGCAGGGGCGATTCATCTGCACGTGAGTCGAATCCTCGAACAAGGTGAAGGTGACCTTTCGATGCCGAACATCTCTATTGGCGAATATATGGAACACATCAAGGGTCCAGATTTCCCAACCGGTGCAACAATCCACGGAATTGATGGTATTATTGACATGTACACCCACGGCAAGGGGCGCTTCCACGTCCGGTCCCGTTGCGATGTGCTGGATGACAGTAATGGAAAGCGGATCATCATCACTGAAATCCCCTACCAAGTGAAGAAAGCAGACATGCTCGTTCACATTGCTGACCTTGTGAACAAGGGCACTGTGGTTGGCAT
>CBFIIS010000045.1:0-15433 GCA_965662715.1 Candidatus Poseidoniaceae archaeon
TGCAAAACGGGTTGTAATTCATGCGTAGTACATTAACTGTGGAAGTACACGGAATGATTCTCATTCCATTCTACTGACGCCGCCCCAAACCAAGATTCTGCAGTTTCAAACGGTGTTTTTCCCTTTGAACGGCGCTTAGCACGTTGACTGATGAGTTTCCAAGCGGTTTTTTCACCGATCCCAGGAATTGCCTCAAGCTGCTTCTGACTCATGGTCTCGATGTTCATGCCTACCTCAACTCCAGTGATCGAACGCGCGCCGTGTCCAGTGACCACAATGTCGGATTGTGATTCGAGCGGAATGTGGTATTCTGCACCGATGAGGATTGGATATGCACCGATTTGCCGTCCAAATGTAATGCCCGCTTTTCCACGACATGATTCCGCAGTGTGCGCTTCTTGTAGGTGGGCTGGAAGCCGAGTTCGACCGTCATGCGTCTCCCAATGCACATCGGATAATATCTTACCCAAGGGGAATAATTCTTGTAAAAGTGGTCCATCGATGGTGTCTCTCACGTTTGATTTGAACATATTGAATTGTTCTTGAGGGATTTCTTGGAACCCCTCTCCCTCGACCTGCCGAATGTTAATTCGCCTCAAAAGAAGGCCTTCTCTGCGAATTTCATGCAATAAATCGAGGTTCATTTGATAGCTCGCTTCGGTTTCTCCATTCAAACCCGCGATAAAATTGAGCCCTGGAAGGAGTTTGGGTAACCCTCGGCTTCCCCGTTCCTTGCCGTATTTGTTGATCAAACGAATCGCTGTCTTGAGTTGTGATGGGTCACAATTCAACCAATTGGCTTCATGCACCGATGGGTCGGCTGATTCGAGGCCGAAGGAGAGGACGGCACCGTCAGACAGGGTTGCTACGAGGGTTTTGGTGATCGCTTCTGAGGCTTCGAGGTTTTCCGCGATGATGGAGGGGTTGCCATTATCGGTATGGAGGATTCCTAGCCTCTCATCTTCACGAAGCCCGTGAAGGAGTTTTGCAATTGGTTCTGGATTTGGAATTGGATACTCCAATTCACGAACGCCATCGGCCATGTAAGTGTAGGTGTCGGTCATGCCTCCTAATCGGACATGGTGAACACCGACGTCATGAGCACGGCGTACTTCTTCGATGATGTCTTCGGGTGTACGCCAAATGGGTACGCCTTTTTTCGGCTCGATGCAGAACTTGCATCCACGTTTGTATCGTACACACCCTTGGTAGACTTCAACTTCGTAGGTAAGGGGTCCCGGTTGTTGTTGCGAGCCTAAATCTGGATGATCTGTGACTGCCTTACTTCCCGCACCTGCTTGCGCCCATGTTGTCCACTGCTCTGCCGATCTTCGCTGATGAGCCCATGTGCCCGTGGAGAGGTAGTGATGCAAAGTCGCATCTGTATCTTGGAGAGCGAGAAATAAATTGGCCTGAAGAGGTGCCCAGCCCTGTTGTCGCCAACCGCGAATGGCCCATCCTCCAAACAATGCTGGTGTGGTGTGGGGGAGATTGCGAATAATTTCTCGGGTTTCTTTGAGTGAAATCGGTGTGCCTCGCAAGTATCGCCCGGGTACGACTGCACCAGCTACACATGCTATTCCTGCTATATTGGCAAGCCGCTTCCGCGCCGCCTCTTCTCCAGCTTCTTTGAGGTACATCCTCCAAGCATCGATGGTGGTGTATTCATAGGGAACATTTGCTTGTTCGAGAACACCGCACAGGTATCGAATATGGAATCCAACATATGGTGGGACACCGAACGCAGCGGGTTCATCTTCGTAGCCGTCGAGGACAAGCCAAGCAGGTTCACTTTGCTCAACCATGTTGACCGACTCATCTGAGGTGGTCTTCAATCCTTCTTGGGGCGTCGTCGTCGTCGACGCTTTTTCGCGTCTTCTTCCTCTTCCCGCATAGCTTGGAGTTCACGGTTTGACTTGCCCCCAGAGTTGCCGGTTTTTCCACCACGGCCACCTTTCTTTCCGCCTTGTGAGACGTCGACCTTGATCTTCCTGCCCAAGAGTTCGGTTCCGTTGAGTTTTGCAACGATGGCTTCACCTTGGTCTGTTTCCTTCACGAATGCAAAGGCGAATCCCTTTGGTTTTCCAGCATTATCGGTTGCCATCACGAGTGCATTGACTGTTGCCACGCCATCAAAAATGGCTTTGAGTTGCTCTTCTGTTGCTTTGAATGGAAGATTTCCAACATAGAGTTTGAGCCCTTCAGGGTCCTTGCGCTTTTCTCGCTTACCCTTCTTGTCATCGCTGTCCGCATCTCGAACACCAATCTTTCGTCCATTGATTTTGTGACCGTCCAACTTGGCAATCGCAGCATCTGCCTGTGCCTTTTCGCTGTATGTGACAAAGCCGAAGCCTCGGTTGACACCGTTGTCATCAGTAAGAACGATGCAATCAGTCATGTCGCCGTGTTCAGCAAACAGTGACCGTAGTTCCTCAGTACCAATTTCTCTTGGCAGGCCACCAACGAACAACCGGCAACCGGGTGCGTTTCGAGGTCGGCGTCCTTTGCCACCCGATTCGCCTTCAAATCTGAAGTATGTACGTTCCCGTCCATCTTCTCGAACATCTGCTGCAATGAAGGTAGCGCGCCCTGCTGGGCCCTTGCCAAACATTGCTTCTGCTGCTGCACCCCAGCGCTTGCCAGCGTTGTTGAGGGTGCTTGCACCTTGCTCAAGTTCAGCCCATCCCGCACCGTAATTGTCAGCAAGGGCACGGTATGATTGGTAGCTGCATGAATTGCAGTTGACGTTCCAGTCGCCATCGAGTTTGGGAACCAGTGTGGCCCCACATGATGGGCAGATGGCATGAAGTACGCCACAGTCATCACGATCTCTGAAGGAAATTCGGAGAACAGGAGAGACTTCTTTCACTTCGGCTCGACATACATCTCTGCGCCGTACGGCGTCGGCGGTTTGATGCATGTAGCGATCAACGATGTTTGTGACATGGAATTGACCGTAGAGGTGCTCTGGTAGAACGCTACCTGGTTTCCCTTCGATGCAAATCACTTGTGCTTCACCGTTCTTCTCGTTCAATTTTACAATCTCACAGAGCACGGTGTCACCTACTTCAGGTGTGACGATTGGCTTGGCAGCCGTGACGGTGCCGATTCCATCTTGGATTGAGAAAGCGCCGATAGCGGTTGCAACAATGCGACCGTCGACTTCGATTGTTCCTTCACCAGCTTCGCATTCTGCGGCACTGGAGACATTCATTCCTGGGGTGACGAGGCTCGGCGTCATGTGATTCATTCCTTTGCAAACATGGCCCGAGGTAGGTCGCATGTTGTTTCGCGTGGTTGAAGGGGTGGGTCGTCCCCTTTTCAACCCCTCATACGAGGTTTCACGCCTCTTGATTTTCATCATCGATTAATTTGGCATCTCCTGGACGGTGGAAACGCCAACAGCGAACCGCTGTTGATGCCTTGCCTTTGCTGTGGTGAGCATAGGTTGGTGGAAGTCGGAATTCAGTTTCAAGCATAATCTCTCCTTGGTATCCATGGTCGCTTGCAATAGCTTGCACGTGCTTGGCCTTCGCACTGTGAAGGATGTGGACCGATTCGGCATTCAACGAGAAGGCCAATTCAAGCAATGGACGGTCCGCTCGAGTGGTTTGAACCCCCCATGGGGGATTCATCACGACGATGTCAATTGGTTCGTTCAATTCAATCGAATCCATTCCGACCATGGCATGGATTGCCTTAGCTGAACCTCCTGTCTTGTCCTGTGTTCGTTGGATGTTCTGTCGTGCAACTTCCACGGCTTGTTCATCAGCCTCAATCAACGTCACTTTCGCAGCACCAAGGAACATCGTGGCAAGGCCAAGAATTCCATTACCGGCTGCTAGATCAAGAACATGCTTTCCTTCGACCACATCAAGTTGATCAACACCAAGCATCCAATAGGCTGCCAAGTCGCCCTCAGTGGCGTATTGTTCAAGTTCCACAGACTGGCACGGATGGGGTTGAAGTTTAGACAACTCAATGGCCAAATGTTTTGGCCGCATGCCGCTCACCAGCGAGGTGGTTGCTGCTGGAATTGGTTGTTGGCGGCCATTTGCTGCTGTTGTGCTGCTTGCATCTGAAGACGCAAGTAATGGATTTGCTCCGCTTCTTGACGAAGCCGCATGAGCAGTTGTTCACCGGGTTGCTGAGTTCCACAAAATCGACAGAATCGAATGCCGTCTTGGTGTTGTTGTCCGCAGCTGATACAGAATCCCATGGTTGTGCCTCCGTGTCGTGGTCTCATCGAGAAGTATTGAATCTTGTCATTCCATTGTGGCCAATTCAAGGAACACCGGCCATGTCTCAAAGCCTACGGCCGTTGCTCTTTCATTGATATCTTCCCATCGAGGATCATCCATCATTTCCGTTGGATCAACGCCTGCTGCAAGCAATCCATTGACGAGTTCTCGGAATTCCACTTCGATGTCCGACATTGGCTCTCCAACTTCTTCGACGATCTCTGGCATGGGGACATTTTCATGTTCGCCGGTGGCCGTATCTTGTTCAGAAATAACATCGGGTTCCGGAGATGGTATTGCCGGTGCGCTTGGCTTAGCCTGCTGGGCGCCAGGTGGAAGGGGCACGAAGACATGCTCTGGTTCAGCAGCGCCCTCGTCATCGGATTTCTCAGAGGCGGCTGGCAGTTCGACACTGGACTCTGGTGTGTCCGAAGCATTTGATTCTGCAGCAATGCCTGCAATGAGATCAGTCGAAAAGGCGTCCATCATTGCATCCATGCTTTCTGTTTCTTGCGGGGCTGCGATCTCTGGCATCTCCTCAGGTTTGGCTTCACTGACCGTCGATTTTTTCTCCAGTCGTCCAACGCCAAGAACTTCTGCCTGTTGACGTGCGAGTTCTGCTGCTTGCCTACGCGGTAGGCTGACAAAACACTTCCCGGGAATATCATTTGGAGGGAATGGCAAAAAATAGCGTTCAAGTGTTGCAATGGATGGGTGCCTAAAGCACATCATTCGTTGATTTTCAAATGCACGTTGGGATGGGTGATCGATCGAATAAGGCAACGGCATGACCTCAATTGAACCTCTCAGCCATCCTTCATTTGTCACGAGGTGCTGCATCCATGGACCCAAATCGGAACTTGCAATGTCAACAAATTGGAACGATGCACTTCGTGGATCAAACCCTTGATCTTCGAGCAATTGTGCGCCGGCTCTTGGTCTGTGGAACGAAGTAATCACTGGTTGTCCATGCTCAATCATGTCACCGTGCAGCTCCATCAATTTGCGTTCCTTGCGTGGGCACATGAGCAGAACTGTCATTCGAGATGCATGATGATCCCAAATCTCGCCCCAGCGCGCCTCGGCTTCACTCTTGAGTTGACCTATGGTCATGTCGGGAATCATCGCCGTAATACCCATGTCCGCACCAGTTGCTTCGTAGCGTTGTACGCCTTTATGCCTACTGATGATTCGACAGCATATTCTGAATGTAGGCCTGCTCTGCCAACCACATCGTTCCACCCGCTGCACCACGTACAGTGTTGTGAGAATAGGCTGAGAACTCGACACAAGTCGGGCTTGTCATTCGAACAGAACCAATGACGACCGCCATGCCTGCCTTCAGTTCATCACTTGGGTCAGGGTGGGATTGAAACTCCAGTCCATTTGACCAAAGATGCTGTTCCACATCGATATGTTCAACGATATGCAATGATTTGTACGGTGCACTTGGACACTCCCGCAGGTGTTCTGGCGGCCTCCTGTTGTTGAGGCATTCAAGCACTTCCTCGAGTGTTGTCGTTTGTTCAAGTTGAATGGAAGCAAAGATTTGATGCCCATCAATTCGAGTCACGCGTTGACATGAGACTTCCACTTCTGCATTTATTGCTATGACGTGACTCTTCGATTCAGTGATGCTTTGGTGCTTGCGATTGACGCCCATTTGGCACGCTTGGTTTCGCCTTGTATTGACGCCGGTGCCCAGAACATGGAGCAATTCGAATGCCGTCTTTTCCGCTTCTCCCGGAATATCTGAAGGGTGGTTGCCGCTCAACGCCTGTGCATCCAATAGGAGTTCATACCCAGCTCCAGAAAGGGCTTGTTCACTGTTCATCTTGACATGGCGAATGCCAAACATTTGGCTAAGGGCTGCAGCTGGGACCGCCAATGGAATGAGGGTGCAATTGGTAGCGCATGCCAGTGCGTATCCTGCCCCTCGAAAATGTTCGAGATGGTCTCCGTTGACATCGGGGATGACCAAAGGTATTCCATCGCATCGGCGGAAAGCGCTCGCGTTTGAGAAAACGGCAATTCCTGAGGAAGCAAGTGCAAGTTCCAATGGGTCAGCGATCGATGCTGGAATGCATGAGAATGCTACACTGATACCATCATTCTTGAGTTGTTCCACGATGGTTTCATCCTCTGCATCGAGCACGGTCAAGTGAGGTAAGACTGGTTTTTTTTCGGGTAGGTTCCAATCGATTGAGTCAAGAGTTCGACCTGCTGTACGCCGACTTCCTACAACGGCCTTGAGTTGAAACCAAGGATGGTTAGCAAGGCGTTGTTGCATTCGTTGAGCGACCAAGCCCGATGCCCCGAGGACGACGGCGTTGTGACGCTGCATGAGATGGGCCTCATTGCAATGTGCTTTGAGTTTTGTTGGTCAGTCCATGTTGAGGTTTCCTTGACCTGGTACCGACTTTGGAGGTGCTCTAAAAATTCGGCGAACCATGAGTTTCCTGAGGATGTTCCATCCGTCCTTGATCGAACCAAGTTTCGCATCACCCAGCCTTTTCGAGTAATTGATGGGGATATGTGCCATTTCCAATTCTTCAAGGGCGCATGATGTGTACATCTCTGCCTCGATCTCGAATCGCATCGAATTCAATTTTAGGAGGCTAATCGAACGACGGGTGAAGGCCCAGTATCCAGAACATAAATCATTCATCGGTACTCCATAAAGAGCAACTGCGCACCAGGTGAGTATGTGGTTTCCGAAGTAATTTGTTCTCGTCATTGCGTCAGGATCCATGTTGCCTTTCAACCGATCTCCAACAACGACGTCCGAATGTTCGAGGGCTTTGAGAAAATGAGGTATTTCCTCGGGATGGTAGGTGCCATCAGCATCAAGCATCACCAGACCATCATAATCGCCTTTCAAAAAGAGCGAGAACCCATGCCTCATGGCAGCGCCTTTGCCTTTTCCGTGCTGACGTACAGTTGAGCATCCCAATGATTCGGCGATTTCAATGGTCCCGTCATCACTCCCTCCGTCGATCACCAGTGCTTCCATTTGCCAACCCAGTGTGTTGAGTTTTGACGTTGGGATGCGCGGAACAACCTCGGCAACTCCCTCCGCCTCATCCAAGGTCGGAAGCAACACCATCACGCGCTTCATGGCGGTTGCTGGGGCCTTGTTGTTTTCATCGCTTCGCCAAAATATGCAATTATTGCTTGAATTCCAGCCAATGAAGGCGTACACCAGTTCTGTCAAGGAGCGCATCACTTCGTCCAGAAATACCCAATGGATTCACCCAGCGCTTGGCAGAGTCGCCCTCAGTCGACCATGAAATGTCGAGGTTGAGTTGCATTGTACTTCCTCCGTTTGTATCGATGCACGTAGAATGCCATCCAGCATGGACCCTCTGCAGGCTGGTTGACATCGTTGAATCTCCGTTGAGGGTGAAGGTCAATCCATCAAGATCACCAACGGCTTCAAAGACCAGACAAGCCGTTCCGTTGAGATCAACTTCTGAGTGTGACTTGAGTTTTAGTGTGCTTTCTTGTGACGCTTCGATAAAGGCACGAGTTTCACCGAGTCCAATCGGGTCTCTAAATCGATGATCTCGCCACGGATCCACTCGTTCCTCGCATCCTTCATCGCATGAATCAAGATTCACAGATGCGTACTCAAACTGGTGGCTCCTGCCTGTTGCATCAAAGGCCCACAGCGCACTACCATCACGTTCGGCTATGAGGGTCCAATATTTCGAGGCTCCAAGATACCATCCAACGGTCCCAATCGGTGAAGATACAGCGTGTGTGATGTTCAAGGATTGTATCTTTTCTATTTGATTTGAAAATACAGCAGACGTTGCCTGAGCCTGTATGGACTCCTCCAATTGAACAAGACCAAGCGTTGGTATGCTTGTGAATTGGACATGCGATGGTGCATCCAATACATAGCCCCACTGAGCGTTCTCAGAGTAAATAATGCTTCCAGGGGATAATCTCTCAATGTCATCCATCAGTGCGACATCACCTTCTGTGATTGGACGAAGCTCGTTATGCTCACTCACTTGAATCAACAAGAGGTTTCCAGCCAAAATACCGATCATCACGGCGGCCATCAACCCCGTGACGAGATGCCTGTGC
Source organism: Candidatus Poseidoniaceae archaeon (assembly GCA_965662715.1). Lineage (GTDB taxonomy): Archaea > Thermoplasmatota > Poseidoniia > Poseidoniales > Poseidoniaceae > MGIIa-L1. The sequence continues at coordinate 8,337 of CBFIIS010000045.1, forward strand.
AGATGTGGGTCCCATCCCACGCCAACAAAACCGCGTTTCTGCTCAACCGATGTCAGATTCGTACTTTCGCTCCAAAGCAGGGCCAATAAGACCGCTAATGGCACGTGGAATGCATGCAATCCCATGGAGTATAACACATAAGAAAGCAAGGATAGAATCGGAATTTGCTCAAGACCTTCCACGAGGTGAATTCCACTCAACAGCCAAACACCTGCAAACCAAGTGGCCAAAAGCATGCCTTCAACCGATTTTCTCAATCGCCACGCAGCGTATGCCCCGCCAATCAACAACACGAGGTTGTAGGTCAACAATGGTCGGCCACCCTGCCAGCCATATTCGGCAAAAACAGAAGCCTCAAGCATCCGAGGGGCCAAAATCAGCAAGGCGATGGCGGCCGCAGTGGTCAACAAAAAGGCACTCGTCATTAACAATCGCTGAACATTCGCTCCATATTTTTCATCAAGACGTAGCCCGATGATAAGGTGGGCGGCCATGAGCATGCCAAGATAGATTGCACCTGTTGGATGAATCAAAGTCACACAAAGGAAAGCGAGAATAAAACCGCGCGTGTGATGTTTTCCTCTCGTCGATGAAGGGCGCAACAGGACCAACAGCCCAACAACCAAACCCAGTTGACTAGCAACAGTTGGGTAGCCGGAATCGAAAACCTTGGCGAATAAACCTGCACCAAGCCCCATGGCCATGACAGCTTGCGCTCCCGCACCTTGGCGGTCCATCGCCCCACCGATGCCTAGAATGAGTGTGAATAAACTGTAGTGTCCTAAATGGAACACTGCTTGTCCTGATGTCAGTCCAAGGCAACTCTGAACCCATGCGGCAAGAGCTGGAAAAGCGGGCGGATAGGTCCAAAACCCTTCATTCGTACCGGGTAGGTTCATTGATCCTGTGGCGTGAATTTGACCAGAGAGCATCGAAAAACCAATCCAATCAACGCCAAATGGAAGGGTTTGCAAAAATGGAAGGGTGAGGCAACTCAATGAGACCCCTGCTGCAATCACAAAGGGCAAGGGTCTGCGATGTGATTGAAACCAGCGTTGCGTATTCGCTTCTTCGCTCAATGTGGTTTCCTCTCCAGCACTTATTTCGCCGTGCATTGCTGCTTCAAGAGCCTGCCATGGCGTCAGGGCTTTTCGATCGCTGACTTTTCGTTGAATATGAGCGAGTGCGAATGCATTGAGCAACAAAACACACGCGGACATCAATCCCCATGTCCACAAATTCGAATAGAGCAATCCCCCAGCAAGTCCGAACAAAAGCAACAGGCCTAACGCAGGTGTAAGCAATATTTTCCTCACACGATCGGCACTGCCATCAAGGACTCGGCATAAGGCATATCCGGGTAAACAACTCGCCGCGAGCAGAAGCAACACGGTCAAGAGCATGCATGAGCATCATGGTTGAGGCTTTCATTGTTCGGCCAACAATCAAATGAAAGCCTTCAATCCAACACCCATGAGCCGTGCACGAACACCCTTTGCCCCGGTGGTCTTGATGCCACAGGAGTATTGGGTCTTCAACTTCACACGTGGGCCCTCCGATTGGGAGTGTCCTTATGATTACCAGATTGGAAGGTATGATGAGGTTCGACCTGGGATGTATACCACTCCATTGTTTGCAGGAGAGCGTGACCTCCATGTTGGGATCGATATTGGTGCTCCCGCTGGTACAGAAATTCATTCCTTTTTCGAGGGCACAATCCATTCGTTTGGCGTCAATGAAGAAGATGGCTCTTATGGGCCGACCATCATTGTTGAATATCAATTATCATGGCCTCCAACACCTCGAAATGACCACCCTGTAAGGCCAGTATGGGTGCTCTACGGGCATCTTTCAACAGACAGTCTCGATGGATTAAAACAAGGAATGCCAGTTTCGAAAGGCCAAGTGATCGCTCGAATGGGTGAAAAATCAGAAAATGGAGGCTGGGAGCCACACCTCCATTTCCAAATCTCGCTCAATGAACCGACCAAACCAGATCTTCCCGGTGTTGTACGGCGAAGTGATCGTGAACAGGCCTTACAAGATTTTCCAGATCCACGGCTCATCCTCGGGCCGTTGTACTGATCAATTCACTGAATCTAAGTGTGCCTTGAGTGCGAAAATCGGTCCGATTGATGCTGGATCTTTTCCATGCAACAACGAAAGTGCCAATGAAATCCAGTCTGTGAGGATGCACAAATGAAGCATTGATTCCAGAAGCGTTACACCTTCGCCTTCGATTTTCCATGCATAATCCGTTGCAGCATGGGCAATCATCCAATCCATTCGTCGTTGGACGCGCTCATGCATGCCTTTCCATGTCAACAACAAGAGCACATGCTCAATTCCCGATGCATCGCGGTCTTCACCGATCCCTCCCCACGCTACGCTTTCATTGTGGTTCATTTCAGGGACTACACCAACTCTGGCAAAACGGGCGGCGTTTTCATTGAGTTGATTTTTGAATCGGTTGAGCACGGGGGTGATTTCAGTGGGACCAAGCAATGCTATCGGGCGGTCGACCATACACATCGCTAACTGGGCGATGTCGCCTTCAGGATCCTTCAAGATATCAAAACCATCCATCGCGGCCTGCAACCGTTCCAACATCGCATCATCTGCACCTGTCGCAGGCATTGGTACGACGCCAAGGTGGCGAAGGAGACCGAGTTGCCTGCTGAAGATATGGCCGAATGCGCTTCGTGGCGGTTGGCCCCCTACAGATGCAATCAAGTGACAATTTGGGTATATCTCGGGGAGTCCAGCGAGAATACCACCGGTCGAAATGGCCACGACAGTCGCGCCTGCTTTGAGGGCTGTTTCGGTTGCCTCAAGGGTTTCTTCTGTGTTCCCACTGTGCGAAGTGGCCAAAATAAGCCACGACGAATCCCACCATGATGGCAGCGCATAATCACGCTGTACGTGGACAGGTTTGCTGCCTTGAAAAGAAGCCAAAGCAGAAAGGAAATCACCACCAGCGGCAGAACCACCCATGCCCAAGCACAAGACACCAGACCATGTTTTCTTGGCTAAATTTTGCATCCATTCAAACCGGTCAAATGAGATGTGATTCAGTCCATTTCTGAAGTCATCGACAAAAGCACGAGTGTAACCAATCATGCCCTGCTCGTCAAGGACGTTAGCAAGTTCAACCAAACCGGGCTCATCCTCTGAATTACTCATTCGTACTCCCCCCATCATCATCGCAGCCCAGGTGATGTAAGGCAAGCCATTCACCATCAACTTTGGTGATTCGTAGCGGGCGGTTTCTATCGTGGTCCCAAGGCAATCGAACTGAAGTCATCTGCCATGTGTTGGGGTCGAGGAATTCACCAACAGAATCATCCTGTGTGATGAGGTCAACAACCAGATGGTCCTTCATTTGAGTCACTACATTCGCAGATTCAAGATCTCTCCAACTCGCTCCGGTACGCTCTTGGCGATCGATTCGACTCATAATGGCACCATCTTTGGTCCATGTTGAAGGTCGCCAGAAGCGTTCACGCCAGCGAAGAACATCACCAATGTCGTATCCAGGTTTGCGGTACAGCAGGGTCAAGCGGGTAACATCGATGCCATCTTTTCGTCCAACCGTGGTGTTGGACTCTGCAACTTGTCCTCCATATTCGGTGACCAAATGACGACCCCATGTACGGGCAAGTCCTTTGCTTCCAAGGACGATATCATAGCCACCAGTGACGGGGCCTTCAGAGGTAATGAAGAACATCGGGTCATCGGCTAATTCATCCAAGACTTTGTCGAGGGTAGCTCTCAAGGCAGTGAACTCATCTTCACTTAGTCGCCTCCCAGTTGAGCGCAGTTGGACCGTGGCTTCGAAATAATTCCCAGCGCGCCTTGTGCATGTCAGGCAAACACCATTGGCCATTCGAGCACGCATCGTGTGCTCCTCTTGGAACAATAAGTCCTCGATCACGCCTTCAACTTGGAGGTGAAGCAGCGTGTGGCGGTCGGAGACAGTCCGAGTTTCGAGTGCCAATCCTATGTCCTCAGCATCCTTGTGGAAATGGACGTGCCGTTGAATCAATTCATCCCAAATTTCTTCTTCGGAGATCTGGACCCACTTGCCTTGAATTTCGACAATGCCACACCTCGCACATCGCACCCAAGGAATATTTTCTGGAACTTTGACGAGGTTGACCCGTTTTCGTAAGCAGGGCTCGCACATGCGCTCACCGTAAAGCGGAGGGTCTGCTCCACAGACCAAGCAGAATTCACCTCCTAGACCACCTGCCACTGAGTTCCCTCATGCCGACGCTCGTTGTTCTCGCCTTGAACCTGTGGCTTGAGACAGGCTTACTCGGCTTGTTCTTTACTGATTGAATCGGCTTCCGATGCGCTAATGCTCAGGCTTGCCTCAACAGCTGCGAGTCTTGATTCAATGGCTCGAGATCTGTTGACAACCGTCCATGTCCAAATCGCAATGCCTGCAATCATGCCGAGGTAAGCAACAGTAAGGTAGGTCATTCCGTCCATTCAATTTCCTCCATCTAGGTGGTTTTGGGCTTGCTCCAGTCGTTGTTCAAGACCAGTGATTCGCATCGACATCAGAATATGGCCGATGATGAAAATGGTGAATGAGAGTGCACCGATGAATAAGACCATGGCCATGTCACCGGAAAGCGAACCCCCGTCGTCTCCTGCAGCCACAACTGGACCGGGGTGGCGTATTTCCCAGATTCGTGTTGCGATGTAGGTGAATGGAACCAAAATGAACCCATAGAGCCCAAACGTGGAAAATGTGTCCCTTGTCTCAACACCATCTGGTTGAGATTGTCGGCCGAGGACCAAAAACAATGCAAGCAAGGTAAGGAGTCCAAATGTGTTGAGTCGTACATCGGTCCAATCCCATGGCGTGCCCCATTCTGCTGCACCCCATACGCACCCTGACCAGACGGTGATTAAGCCACACGCAAGGCCTGCTTCGGCACCAGCAACATGCAATCGCCATCCAAGCGGACTGCGTTTGAAGAACCACATCGCAGAGCCTACAAAAAGAACGGCAAAGGCAATGAATGCTGCCCATGCTGCTGGAACATGCCAATAAAAAATACGTTGAGCAGCGGGTGATTCAAACGCGTCGATGGCGACGCTTGGAGCCCATTGAAACCCAAGGTAGAGGGTGGTCATGATTCCAAGGAAGCCAAGGCCGAGGAATGCTTCCGCTCTTCGACCTGCCATGGTTAAACCTGCTCAGTTCCCCTTCTTGAACTTGGGTGTTGTCATAGGTTTGCAGCCCAACTCACAATCAATCCCCATGGGAGGATAAAGGCGGGGAGAAGGAGTCGAATGAAGACGGCATTGGGTCTTGATAGTCGTTGAGTGGACGCATTCAAAAAACGCACACCTTTCATGGTGAGTTCACACATCAAGGCTCCAATCGCCACCAAATACACATCGATCGATCCAAGCATCACATATGATGCTGCAACGGTCACTGATGTACCAACCAAGAGCCCAAGGCCGGTCGCCGCAGGGGTGCGCTGTGCTTGAGCTCGCCACCAATCGATGGCTCGATGTTCACGCAGGAGGTGAGTCGTTGGATCACCGACCAAACCAGAGGCAAACGCCGGAGCCAATATTGCTCCAGTCGTCCATAACCCCGCAGGTAGGTCAGTTGGGTTGCCCAGTGCGAGTAAACATCCAAGCACCATCATCGAGACGATTCCATTTCGTGCTAAACCGGAGTGTGTGGATGATGCGTATCGGTGACCTGTTCGGAGTAAGGTGTTTCTTGGCTCCACTTTTGTTCCAAGGGGAGTCCATGGTTTTGCATTATTTTGAACCCCTTCGACCGTGGTTGAAAGGTCATGCAATTTTGTGGCAATCGATTGGATTTTTGGGTTGTGAGAAGCGATCAGAAATCCATGACCCGCTGCGGCAAGAGAAGTGATTTGGTCCATCAATGAATCAAGGGCATGTTCATCGAGACCAGCATCTGGCTCATCGAGCAGCACCAATGTCGGTGATGCACTTACCATCGCAGGAATGAGTCCAGTTAACACCGAGATTTTCCTCGCCTGGCCTCCTGAAAGATGGCCGATGACATCGGATTTGCGATGGGCCATATTGTATGATTCAAGCAGGGGTTCGTGGTTGAGTTGAACGCCGGATAACATGGCAACAGTTTGGAGGTGATTCTCAACCGTCTCGCTTCCTATGACGCCGTTTGATTGCAAGGTGAGACCAAATGGTTTGACAGGGTTCAATCGTCGTCCATCGGCGTGATGGGTGAGGTGTCCATGATGAGAAACATGGCCTTTTTCTAGAGGCAGGAGTCGTGCTGCTGTTTCAATCACGGTGGATTTACCACTTCCATTTTCACCGCTTATGACGAGGATATCTCCTGCAAGGACGTCCAAATCATATGCGGACAGAACAATGCCCATCCCGCGCCGAACCTCGACCTCCTTGATGCTCAAGAGGACCTCGGCCATGATTTTCCCACTCGGGGGGGCGACATGAATGCTCCCATGCTCGAGAGCACCCCATGACCTCAAAAGTCGGGAAGACTTGCAAGAGACATGGCCACCGAAATGGAGTTTTTCGGAGCAGGGGAGTGGGTTCTTCTTTTGCTGTGGTTTACTGCCATTATCTGGCCACTTTTCTATGCCATCCGTCACAAAACTTCACTTGCGCTTTCGTTGACGGTAGGTTTGCTTCTCGCCTACCTTGTTCAAGTCATCTACTTGCTCGGAGTGCGTCAGTTTTGGCTTGGAAATGAAAGTTGGTATATGTGGTCAGATTTCTGGTTGGTTCCATCTCGAACATCTTCACTTGAATGGATGCATACGCTGATTTCTGCAGGTTTTTTGCACAATCCATTTGATCCACTTCACGTTCTTGGAAACATCTTGGTCATCGCCTTGATTGGCGTTCCTTTGGAACAACGCCTTGGAATGAAAAGGTTCACCGCAGTGTACCTCATTGGCTTAGTTGGCGGGTCGGTGTCGTGGTGGCTGATGAATTATGATTCCACAACGCCCTCACTGGGTGCTTCTGGTGCTGCGTTTGGTCTGTTTGGTGCTTATCTTGCAGGCTGGCCAAGAGACGAAGTTGCCTTCCCGTTGATCTTGATC
>CBFIIS010000046.1:0-15037 GCA_965662715.1 Candidatus Poseidoniaceae archaeon
ATCCGCTGTCATGACCTTTGTCAAAGCAATGCCTGCGCCGCAAATGAAGAGCATAACAACCCATGAGGACTTGGTCTTCCATCTCAAATCATCACTGAAAGGTACATTGGATGCCCATGGACTTCACTTCCGAGGGGCACACATCACTTGGAGTGCGACTGTTGTTGAACAACAACTCCAACAACAACAAGCCATGGATCGATTGAGATTGGAAAAACAAAACGTTTCAGAACGGCAGGAAATCGAAATGGAAGCCATGCTCGACTATGAACAAAAAAAGCACGAGATTCAGGCCAGAGTAGCCCTCGTCGGCATCAATGCAACTGAAAAAGCAAATCTTGAACTCGAACTTCAACGAATGCAAAACGAAGCAACGTTCTCGTTTGAGCAGTGGAAGAGTCAGAACCAAATTCGCTTAGCTGAATCACAAACTCAACGGGATGAACAGATCAAAGATGCCCAGGCTGGCCTTGAGGTCTCTAAACTTGAAGCCGAGCAATTACGCCTCCGCCAAAGCGTTGAACTCGAAGCCCACGACCACAAAAAAAACACGGCGATGGATATGTTTGAACAAGTTCAAGCTCGAAAGAAAGAGCGAATGCAACTCCAGCGAGAACAAGAACAAGATCGTCTCGACCAACACAGCAAAGCATCGCAATCCACGATCGCGGTTCTTGAGAACATTGCATCATCTTCAGACGACCCACAAGTTCAGATGGAGGCGTTGAGGCAACTTGCAGAAATTCGAAAGGCTGACGTTCAAGGGCAAAAAGACGCTCACAAGGATGATTCGTGAATGCGGCACTCAATAGGTCGAACGCATACAAGAACCCATCAAAAGTTCATTGGGTCGAACGACTTGGCAAGTGCATGGTCCAACCGAGGCATGTCGAGGTTTCACACCTCGGGACCATCCCCTACCTCGAAGCCATGGAATTGATGAAAGCTTTGCAAAGCAAGCGAATCGATGATGAAATACCTGATACATTGCTCATTTTAGAACATCCAGAAATTGTCACTGTTGGCCCTAGAGCCCGAAACGATGGCATAGCCCCACCTGAGGGATATGCATCTCAAGCCGTAGACCGTGGAGGCGGACTTACCTGGCATGGACCGGGCCAAATTGTAGCCTATCCAATTTTCAAATGGGATTTCGATGATGAAAAATCGGTTGCTGTCATCATTGAAAAAATCGAAGGATGGATCATTCGTGCCTTAGAAAAGATTGGAATCCATGGAACACGCGACGAGCGAATGCAAGGCGTATGGGTCGATGAAAGGAAGATCAGTAGCATTGGACTTTCTTTTTTGAGATGGACATCGAGGCATGGCTTCACCGTGAACCTCGACACACCAGAAGGGCGAGTGGAAGGGATCGCCGGTTGTGGCCTTGAGCAAGCGACGACAACATCGCTTTCTGTCCTTGGCCATAATATTTCGAATGAAACGATGGTATCCTCACTCCTTGCAACCATGGAAGAAAGCCTTCAAAGAAGCCCTTAAGATACGATTCTATAGAGGAAAACGGCATGCTCAAGTGGCTCGATTTGGAAACAAGTGCCTAAAAGGCAGAACCCTGACAACCAACCATGGGCGAAGTCGTTGTTGGTATTTCTGGCGCATCTGGTGCCATCTATGGAAAACGCCTCGTCGAGATCCTCACTTCCCGGGACATCCCTGTTCGCCTTGTGGTCACAAACGCCGGAGAAATCACACTCAAGCACGAATGCAACACAACAAAGGAAGCCCTGGCTGAAGCCACCGGTGCACTGCTTGAAGACGATGGGAATATCGGTGCTAAATCAGCCTCTGGCTCGGCGAACATCGACGCAGTTGTCCTCTGTCCATGCTCTGGAACAACCCTTGGAAAACTTGGTGCTGGCATTGGTGACAACCTCGTCACAAGGTCCGCCATCGTGGCGCTCAAGGAACGCAGGAAACTCATCCTTGTGCCACGCGAAGCACCTTACGCAACCATCCATTTGGAAAACATGCACAAGTTGTCGCAATGGGGCGCTATCGTGATCCCTGCTTCCCCTGGCTTCTACAATCATCCCAAATCCATCGACGACATGGTTGATTTTGTGATCGCTCGAATACTTGACCACATAGGACTGGACCATGACGTTGGCACCCGTTGGACAGGTGAAGAACTCCCCTGAACAAAGAACCGCCGAGTTCTTCAATGAGCGGCATTATGCGTTCAGCATGGACGAAGCAAGTTTGTCTGGCAAAACCGTCGCTGAACTCAAGGCCATGCTTTCAGAACAAGGTCTTGCCGTCAGCGGAAGAAAGGCTGAACTCATCGATCGTATTCTTAGCAATGAAAAGCAAGATCCTATGGATGCTGTCATCATGAGTCCAGAACAAAAGACGATGGCTCTTGAAGACGATCCAATCGAATACGATGCACCACTGACCTTCAAAACAAGGATGCAGCAACAAGTCTACGGCCCAATCAACATGGGCGCTGCGATTGCGATTGGCTTGGCCGTGCTCATGGTATCTGCTGTGCTCGTGGTCCAGCCTGCGTGGCTTGGTTTTGGTGAAGATTATGATTATGAACTGATTGAATTTGATGCTGCTCAAACCCAAAAATTTGCTCAAAACCTCGTTGATCTAGGGCATCCTGACTGGGAAGGGAGAATGAGCGGCACACAAGAAGAAGCAAACGCCGCCCAATACATCATCTCTGAATTTGCAGCCATGGGCATGCAAACTCAACTCAACAGTTACGAGGTTCCGATGCATAGAGTCAACAGCGAACCAAGCCTCAGGCTGTGTGTTCAAGGTAATATCGGCGGGCTTCTCCAATCCCCATGTGAAGGCCCGGGCTCAGGTGGTTCAGATATCACGGAATTCCAACATCGAGTGGATTATGTGATCCAAGGTTTCTCCGGTCAATCAGAATACACATTCCAACAAGATGTCCAACTCACTGATTTAGGCAATGGTAGTGACGACGGATTGTGGAGTTCCGCCTCAGGTACCATTGGCTACTTGAGGAGCGGGGGCTCAAAAATCGGCAACACAGCAATGTTCTCAAAGGCAGCTGAAAATAATCTTGCAGGACTTATTCGAGTCAACAAGGACTACAATTGTGGTTTGATTGAAGGAAACGACTGCGTACCGATTTTCAAAGGGAGTTCGATTGACGATGTTACTGCTGCAAACGGCGGAACAATCCCGACCGACGTACCATTCATTGCTATGTCCAAAGATGCTGGTGAAATCTTAGAGGCTGCTGTGTTCAATGCTACGGGAACTCAGGGCGTTCTTGAGATGATCATCGATGTGACGAATGATCAAGAACAGACCATCTATGTCCCATGTGGCATCATCGATGGGCAATCCGAAGAGGTGATCATCATCGGCGCTCACCACGATACTGTGTACCATGGGCAAGGAGCTGTTGACGATTCCTCGGGAACGGCAAGTGTCATGGAAATTGGCCGTCAACTCAGTGAAGTTGTGAATCAATCCGGTACGCCCGAGCGTACCATTCATTTCTGCACCTGGGGTGGGGAAGAGGAAGGCCTGTATGGTAGCAGAGCCTATGTTGCAGCCAATCAGAACTTCTTGAGAGATAACCTTCGACTCTACATCAACCTCGACATGAACCACGTCGATGCTGATGCAAATCGAGGAAACTCCGTCTCGTTATTCACCAACAACCTTGGCGACTATGGCCATATAGAACGAATCACTGAACTCTACGAAGATGCGAACCCAGACATGGCAGAGCGCTATGAAATCCGAATTTCTCTGCTCGATGGCGATCGAGGCGACGCCGATGGCATGCCGTACAACTCCGACCACGGGCCATTTGTTTACGACCTCGGCGACAAGAACGGTCGTGCGGTCGTCTGCTATGGAAGCGGCAGTTGGGAGTACCACACCTACCTCGACACCATGGACCGGTTCAATTCAGAATCGCTTGGCATCTCGATCATCATCTACGGCACCTATGCCCGTTTACTCGCCTACAACGCTAACGTTTGAACAAGAAAAACAAGCGACGGCTTGAAAGCATGATGTCCAGCCCTTCAAACATGGTCGCACCAAGCGCATGGGCATCCCACATCCTCGTTCCGTCAAAATCCGAAGCGGTTCAATTGCGTCAGAAAATATCAAAATTGAAAGATTTTCAAAAGATGGCGAGAAAGAAAAGCACCTGTCCGTCGAGCCAAAAAGGCGGTGATTTAGGTTGGTTTCGTAAGGGACAAATGGTGCGTCCTTTTGAGGAAGCGGTCTGGAATAATGAGCTTGCAACCGTCTCTGAACCAGTCAAAACTCAATTTGGATACCACCTTATCTGGGTCCATGAACGAGAAGAAGCCTGAGGGATTTCATGACTGTCCGAGTTGGTTTGGAACGCTATACTGTGATGGCCAAGCATGGCTACTATGAGTTTGAACATGACGAAGATCAACCGTTTGTGTTTACTGTATGGGTCAGTCTTGTGAATGACGAGGTTGCCAATCAATTGGCACGCACCGTCAATTACGCCGACATCCAAGTTGCCATCGATGAAGTCATGCACAACAGTCCCGAACCGATTGCCCTCATGGAACAAATGGCAAGCCGAATTATTCAACGATTGAATGGAAACGAACTGGTGGCTACAATCCATGTTCGGATTGAAAAGCCAAACGCACCCTTGCCGCACCCCGGTGGTTTGCCTGTAATCGAGGTCGATTGGGCTCGCACCTAACCGAGCCTTCAAACACCGGCTCAGCAAACAGCCACCATGGCGGAGCAAATCCATAGGGTGTTTGTGCCGTCTGCGGTCGAAGATGGAGGCAATGCACTCTCCTTAGGATGCTTTAGTTCGGAAGAGACTGCATGGGGTGTTCTTCGAAGTTTTCTCAGGAAAAGCGACCAGATGCTGTTAGAATCTGCCAGTGTCGTTGTCTGGGACATTGATGTCATCGGTGAAAATGGACTCACTGTGCTTGCTTCACTCGAATGCAAAACCTGCCCTGTATGCAGTCGCAAGACATTTTGGATGGACCTTGAGAATTTCTCTGCCCTTTGCTATGGGGAAGCATGTGCGGCATGGGTCGAAGAAAGCACTCACGAGCCTGGCGTCATCGATTGTGGTTGGCCGGCAATGAGGTTCTTGAAACAAACCAAGTCGATCGAAGAAGCGTTCACTGAATTGTTTGCTATTGGCGATCAAATCAAAGCCGCAGGCATCACTGGAACAGGTGATGTTGAGACCTCGGAGGCTATGCTTAACGAGTTTGAAGACTCTACCTAAGCAACAAGGGTCCGATGAAACTGAAGGCAAAGATGCCGAGGAACACAAACATCCAAATTCTCATTTGGCGTTGATTTTTTTCATCCCTGGTGTTTTTATCAATACAGGCTTGGTCTGAACAAACTCGAGGTTCTGCTGACAATTTAATCGGCTTAAAACAAACTCTGCAATGCTTGTGTGGCTGAATCTTTCCTGAGGCAGAGGACACCACTTTGTTGGTCATTCTCTGCAGATTGCTCTTCACTTTGCTTGCATCAACCATCATCCATCACCTAGGGTAAAATCAGTGTTCCATCAAACGGTTTCCCGTCAAGAGCGTACTCGAGCAGGGAGAGGTCTCGCCCATCAAGAACGGCAAGACGTAGATCAGCGGATTTCGCCCAACCTACCGCAACAGGATCGATCACTGCAGAAGCACCCGGCGCCAATGGCGCACCTATGCCTGTAATTTCAGCCAATTCATCAATTGACATTGTGGAAAAGGAGATGGCATCATCGTTGTGCCTTGGATCTTTATCGAAGACATGGCTCACATTGGTTGCAATGATACAATGACTCGCACCTGTGTCACGAGCGAGGGCGACCGCGACCGCATCGGTGGTATGACCTGGCGTCGTACCACCCATGATGACGATGTGGTGGGCGTCCATTAGTGAGGCTGCATCGCTTGTTGTGGTCGGAATAATTGGAGCAACATCGCATCCAATATCGAGAAGGATTTGTTGTATGACCGTGGCATTGAGACGGGTTGCTGCGATGCCGACTTCATCCAATCGTTGGGTGTCGCTGACAAGGGAGCGAGCTAACGTGATGCCTTCGCGTGCTGGTAGGCCACCTCCGACAACCAGAGCAAGCCGTCGACCATTCCCCTCCATGTGAACTGCGAGTTGTCGCAGCCGACCAAACCACTCTGTTCGTTGCTCTGCTTCTTCAGGGCGAAGGAGACTTCCTCCCAAAGCAACAACATGACGAGTGGTCATCGCTCCTTCGTTGCGCGCACATGCTTTGAGCATATCCCATGAACCAAGTGAGAAACCCCCAACCTTCCCTCGTTCACCGAACTCCATCACACGAGAGTTGAAGACCCCTCAACCACGCCCTTGAACTGGAGGCCAAGCGATGTCTGACGATGCAACTCTCGCCACGCGCCGCCTCAGGCTGAAACTCGCTCTTGAAGACTTGAGAGAAATGAAAGGCTTTGGCACAGAATTGGTCACATTGATCATTCCACCCGACCGCCATATCTCAGATGCCCGTTCCTTGCTTCAAAATGAGCACGGGCAAGCCGCCAACATCAAGTCAAAAGGCACACGGAAAAATGTCCAAGGTGCCATTGAATCAGCCATATCAACGCTCTCTCGCTACAAGAATCCAGGTGAAAATGGATTGGCCATCTTTGTTGGTTCAATCATCATCGGAAACAACAAGAACAGAATGGTCAATGTGGTTGTTGAGGAGCCACCACAACCCCTCATGTCGTTTCGATACCGATGTGACTCCGTGTTTGAATTGACTCAACTCGAAGATATGTTGGTCGACAAAAAATCATACGGTTTGTTTGTCATTGACCGCAGCGAAGCAGCCTTTGGCATTGCTTCAGGAAAGCGAATTCACGTCCAAGAACACCTTGTCTCCAACATTATGGGCAAGCACCGTCAAGGTGGTCAATCGGCTCAACGATTCGAGCGACTGATCGAAGAGGCTGCACACAATTTCTTCAAGCGTGCAACAGAGCATGCATGCAACTATTGGCTTCCAAACCTCGATAATATTCAGGCGATCATTGTTGGTGGACCTGGTGCGACAAAGGATTTCGTTGTCAAGAACGAGTACTTCCACCACGAAGTCGCTAAGAAAATAGCGAAAACACACTTCGACGTTGGCTACTCGAACGAAAGTGGTGTTCGAGAACTTGTCGAAAATGCAGGTGCGTTAATGGGAGAAATTGAACTTGATGCTGAACGTCAGGTGATGAATTCATTCCTATCTGAACTCATCAAAGCAGCACCTCGTGCAACCTATGGTGAGGTGATGGTCCGAGATGCGCTCGGACGTGGTGCGATTGACAAATTGTTGATTTCAGAAGGCCTTAGGAAGAACACCGTGTCGCTTCAATGTGGCTCATGCAAGCATGAGTGGACGGCCACGATGGGTCGGATGGAAGCGCTACCCAGTTGTCCTTCATGTGATGCATCTGGTGATAATGCAAAAGAATTGAACAGCGAATCCCTGATCGATGACCTTGGCAAAATGGCTGAGCGAAGCAACACTGAAATCATCTATATTTCAGTCGATACCGAAGAAGGCTCACAACTGCTCAATGGCTTTGGTGGTTTAGCTGCTCTCTGCCGATACCCGATGATGTGAGGTGATTCAATGCAGATGCTGAAAACAGTGATTGAACCCTTGATTGAGGAGGCGTTGAACAAGGTTGGCGTCGTCAATGAGCACTGGAAAAATATGCTTGCTCCTTCAAGGGAACTGGAACAAGGTGACATCTCATTGCCATGTTTTCCATTTGCTAAGCAACTTGGCAAGGCCCCCCCTGTCATCGCTGAGTTGATCGCTGCAGCAATACCGAAGCACGAAGCCATTGGTGAAGTCAACGCAGTGGCAGGCTACCTCAACATCAAAGCAAGTCCAACATGGCTTGCTCGAACAATCCTCAATTCGCCGCAAACCCATGGCTACCCTTTCGGAGAGTGCCAACCTACAGGGCGAAAAATCCTCATTGAGCACACCTCTGCGAACCCGAATGGACCGTTTCATGTCGGCAGAGCAAGGAACGCCATCTTGGGCGATTCACTTGTCCGTTTACATCGTTTATTTGGAAATGAAGTTCGAGCGGAATACTATGTTGATGACATGGGGAAGCAAGTTGGCGTGCTGGCTTGGGCACTTGCTCATCTGACTGAAGATGACGTTGATGAAACCCTCAAAGGACGTGATGGGGTCAATCCAAAGTGGAAAGGTAAGGCCGATCACGAACGGGTTCGTTGGTACCAGGCAGCACAAGTTGTACGCCAAGAACGAGAGGATAAAGAAGCCATTGAACAGGAAATCGGTCGTATGGTCCATGCAAGCGAGCATGGAGATCAAGGCGTACTCGATGAGTTCGAAGCTGCTTACCAGCCTGTCCTCGATGGCATGCTGATGACGCTTGCTCGCTTAGGCATTGAATTCGATACCTTCACCAAAGAGTCGATGTTTGTCACCAATGGCGATGTAGGCCGATTGATGAAACAATTCCGAGACTTTGAGATCCATGGCACTGCAGACAATGGTGCAGAATTCTTAGATCTCGGCGCACGTGGACTCAAAGGAAAAACAGAATTTTTCTTCCGCAGGGGCGATGGTTCATCGCTCTATGCGACCCGAGACATAGCATACCACATGTGGAAATGGCAACAGTGTGATGATTTGATCAATGTCTTAGGTGAAGACCACAAGTTACAGGCAAAGCAAGTTGGTATGACCCTCACTGAACTTGGCCAAAAGGTCCCAGAGGTCCTCTTCTACTCATTCATCAAACTACCAGAAGGAAAAATGTCAACTCGTAAGGGAAATGTGGTCTTCATGGATGACCTCCTCGAAGAAGCACAAGAACAAGCTGCTGCCGTTGTAGGGGCTTTACGCCCTGATTATGAGAAGGAGCAGGTGGATCGCATAGCTGATGCTGCAGGTAAATCAGCGGTCCGATTCAACATCATTAAGGTCAGCCCAGAAAAGGGATTCACCTTCAGGTGGGAGGAAGCCCTAGCCTTTGAAGGCGGATCTGCACCTTTCATCATGTACTCTCATGTTCGAGCGTGCTCCATTGTGCGACGCTGTCAAGCAGAAGGCGTCGACATCGATGCTGAAATGGCTAAAACAGACATTGAGTTGCCAGACTCAATGCCATCTGGAATGATCGGATTGCTTCGGGCGCTTGCCGTGCATAACGATGTGTTATCCAAAGCAGTCAACGACCGACGACCTCACCTCTTCGCCAACCATTTGCTTCACTTGTCGACTTGCTTCAACTCATTCTATAGAGACTGTATGATCGTTATTGATGGAGAAGTGAACACCTTTAATCTACAGATTTCGGAAGTGGCACGACGAATGCTGCGAACCGGTATGGAAGGATTGGGCATTGTCCCAATCGAACATATGTGAGTTCATTCTTGGTCCCGTCTATACCAGCCCTCTGGCAAAGCCATGGGATCGATTTGACGCGCATCTTTGATGCGACGAATGATTTCCATTCGCATTGCGTCCATGCCAATAAATTCTGTAGCAGACATTGTAACTCTGCCCTTGGGATCAAGCAGCAGTGGAAGATCTGGTGTCCCTTCTGAGCCATCCTCGCGCCATTCTGATTCTGCCGCTGCAACTTCATCCCACATGGCTGGTAAAGGTTTCAACAAATCAGCTTTCGACGTCACAACCATCAAGTCGGTCCCAGGCAGCATGGCCTGTACATCTTCAAGAAGATGCATCTGCTCATCAAGTGAAGTCCCGCATGCCTCGCTTTCATCCATCAAGAACAGCACAAGCGATCCAATGTGTTCGAGCGCTGCAATGGCTTGAAGTTCGATTGTGTTTCGAGCTGTCCTTGGTCGGTCAAGAAGACCTGGAGTATCGACCATCTGGTACTGTAAACGTCGATGAGTGAAGTGGCCTACGTGGATTTGTTTAGTTGTGAAAGGATAGTGATTGACTTCCATGTTTCCAGAACTCAGTGCAGAAATGAATGCCGATTTGCCGACGTTTGGAGCGCCACAGACGACAATACATGGCAGCACTTGATCGATGGTGGGCAGGCGTTTGAGCGTCTCACGAGCCTGACTTAACCAAAGTAAGGAAGGTTTTACTCGGCGCATGATGGATGAAATTCGCCCATACGCCTCTTTCCGTGCATCGTGCATCAAATCAGTTCTCGCTGTTCGAATGATTTTCTTACTGTTCTGACCTGCAATGTTCAGCACCTGTTTCGAAGCCCATTGAAGCATCGATAAATGGTGGCGATAATCATCACAACCAACGCAAGCGTCAATCATTGCCACATCAAATTTCGGTGATTGGTCAAGTGATGGCCACATATTGACAGTGTCCATGAAAGTGGTAGAAATGACATCAGCGGCCGTTTGAACCATCCGACTCATCTGCTTTCGAACCCTGAAAATACGATCGGAGTCGTCAACCCTATCTGCTGCTTTTCGGGCACGGGAGAAGGCCTTGTCAAGCACTTCATCCTCAAGGAGGACGGTTGGAAGCGTTCGCCACGAGACTTTCATCTTCTTCCCCCATCTTCTGCCGGTAGCCCACCCTTCAAGAATGCATACCCCCAAATCGAGGATTTTCAGCCGTTGGAGCAAGGAAGAACAAGAGCGAGGTTCAAGTAGCCTTGCCTTGTACCTCAGGCCATGGCGAAGAAAAAGCAGAAGACGACGCTCCCTGATTGGGCAACACAGATGTGGAAGGATATGGGTTCGCCTGACCTCGATGAGGTTGCAGACATCATCAATGGCGACCTGCTAAAACGCCGTCATGGACTTCGTCGTGATGATTTCGTTGAAATTTTGATGGATGCTCGTGCACTGCGTGACGATGAAGACGCTTGGATTCGGGGCCGACTGCTTGCCTCTGGGAAAACAAGCATCGAGTTGCTTGGAGAAGATGGTCAAACCCATTTCGTTGCTCGAGACATCATCACACGAATCGTGCTCACCGCCCACACTCGGCCTGCTTACATCGATGACAAAGATCTCCTTGCCTTCGAACGCGCAGACATGAAGCGACGTTCAAGCTTGCATGAAAAGGTGGAGAAAGAAAGCAAGGGCAGCGACGACTCACATCTTTGGGGCTGAAGCAATGAACGTCCCAACGGGATGGAGTATTGTTGAGCAACGCTTGATGAGGGATTTCAAATTTCCAAATTATTCCTCGGCGAAGAACTTCGTGGATGTAATTTCAGAACTTGCTGAAGCAGTTGATCATCATCCTGATCTCCATTTTGGATGGGGTTATGTCGTTGTGGAATTATTCACTCATGATGAGGAAAAGATAACTGAAAAGGATACCGAACTTGCTCGACGTATCAATGCTTCAATGGAGGATTGAGGGATGCCTACCGACCCAAAGGGCAGAAAAGAACCTGGATATCGACAACACATGTTTGTCTGCGGGCACGAACGACCCGAAGGCTCAGCTCGCCCCTCATGCTCACGCCGTGGAAGTTTGGCGCTTATGCAATCCATCAAGCGGGCTGCTAAGGAAGCGGGACTGAACGATGTCAGGGTTCAGAAATCAGGTTGCCTTGACTTTTGTGAGTTCGGTACCACTGCCGTCATATATCCCGAAGGCATTTGGTACACATTGAAAGGCGAAGATGCTGTTGCCGCCATGGTTCAACACTTACAGAACGGCACCGGTGCGGTGGATTTGCAAATGAGTATGGATGAGTAAAGCAGTCTAAGTTCAAGCCGCTGAAGCCCCTTCCGTATCATTCTCACGGGAGCGCTTACAAGTATCTGCTTGACAAGGCTCATGAGGTTGGGCATTGCTGGTTGTTGCAAGAAGTGGATCCATTTGGTCAAATGCCTCAAGAAGACTTGGACCACTTGCTAGATAGTAAACTGAACCTCTTCCATCCCTGGAATCTTCAGCACTCGCATTTTCATTCGTAGCACACTCACCCGTGCAGCCGTCAGCAAACGCAACATAGACTCGTCCTTCTCGATCGATGTGCAAGTCGTTGAAGTCCAAGAGGTTTCGATTTGAACCTCCAATATCCCTGCAATCACCCGAATTGAGGCAAATGGATCCAACCTGAACAGGATCATCAGTCACTCGTTGGGTGTGGAAAATGGGGTTTTCATCAAGAGCGTTGAGACTGTAGGTAATGTAGAGGTGATAGGTCGCATTGTTTGGAGCATAGTGTGCGTTTCCATCCCAAGGACTTCCATCGATGTTTGGTTCACCAAGCATTTCAGAATTTTCACTTCCAAGGTAAGTGATGGCAATTCGTCCAGGGTCACCAGCATCGGTTTGAGGGAAAACGGTTGAAATGACTCCAGCTGGTGAAATTCTAATGCTCTCTTGTTCCCAGGTTTCACCCGAATCTATGGAGCGTGACATGTACACGCCCTCGTCAGCTCCGGTCCACACGTGATAGGCGTTTGATGCTGTGTCGGCTGAAACTTCTGAATTCTTTCTTGGGTATGGTGTTCCTGCATCTTCACCCATTGAACGCTCGAACCACGAAAAGCCATTGTCTTTCGAAACGATCACAGTTGGGGTTTCGACACGCGGCGTCACATAGACTGTGCCATCAGGGGCTGTAGAGATGGCCCCGTGCAAACCTCCGTTTGTTGTTGCCAGCCCAATAATTTGGCCACCCGTTTCAAAGGTAGCCCCACCATCAAAACTGGTGAAACAGAAAATACCGACCAGTTTATTGTAGCAATAGTAGACAGCTGTTTCGTAGAGGTTGGTCGTCAAAGCGCCAATGGCAGCATATGGGCCTGTGTTGGTCCAAGGTCCACTTGCTAATTTGATGTGATCATTGATTGGGGTTGTACCTGAGTCGTGCGGGTTTCCAAGCCATGATTCACCGTCATCATCGCTCCAACAAATCCATGATGTTTCGAGTCCAATCATCTGGACATTGAAAATTCGGTCTGTGATTGGGTCCACCCATCCATATGGATCGCTTGTGGTTGGTGAGCATTGAACAGGATCTTGTGTTTCTTCCCACGCTTCTCCATAATCGCATGACCTCATGACCTTCTCCATGGCGATGAAGAAAATGCATCCACTGGAAGTGATGCCAATGCTAGGTTCCTTACCAGTTTCACCAACATCGCTGAATTGAAATTCCATGTTGAGCGGGGCCACACCGGTATCATTACCGTATTTATCGGTGACAAATATTCGTTGATCTTCAACAATTACCTCTTCTTCCTCTATTTCCACTTCTTCAGCGCCAAAACACCCTGAAAGGGAGAGGGTGGCAACCAAGAAACACAGGAGAATCGCTCTGACTCGCATGCATCGCCCTAACGGGCGTCTGCATTTATGTTATCCATTCGTGAATCTGTGAGGAATGATATGAAAATGCAAAGGAATCTACCAATATGCCTGGCAATGAGAACTTATTTTCCTCTATAGAGCAATATGTTCAGAGTTTGACCGGGCGAGTTGCACCGCATGCTTGACACTTGAGCAAGGTTGTACGATCGTGCTTCTCGAAGTGAGTATCTGGCGCACCACATTGTGTGCATTTGATGTAGGCATTGACATAATTGGAAATGGTCTTCTTGATTCGCTTTGGAGGGATACGACCCTTGAATCGAGCACGTGGTCCATCTCGAGATCCGGAGGTACCAAGCTCATTGAGAATGTACTGGTAGACGTGGTTGTCATCTCGATCCATCATCGAAACAACCTCATTGAAATTGCGGAAAATAGTGTTCTGTCCTTCGATAAGGATTTGTGGCGGTGGTAATCTCCACCTCGACCTCGAAGAGATTTCTTCGGGGATGTTCTCTCGTGCTCGGTCGAGTAGGGACTCGTAATCGAAGTCGCTCATGCGTCAAGGCCTGTGCCGCTCTTTCTTGAAGCCATCGGAGGTGAACGGGCAAAGGATTGATGAGGTTGAGACCTCAGCGCAACATGAGTAGTATGGTGTTCAGCATCGAAGAACTAAGAGCACAAGCCTATGGCATGCGCAAAGAAGGGCTCAATTCCCAACAAATTGCAGATGAACTTTCACTTTCTCAAGACACCATTTCATGGTTGCTTACTGAAGGTGGAAACGATGACCGTCCAACAGATGTTCGAATCGGTTGGCGAAGCATCGGTGTGCGTCCAGAACGGATCGCTGCTGTTGGAACGATCATGGCCGATGTCGCTGACGAAGAACTTGGACTCGAAGGGATTGATACCGTGGTTGGTATTTCCATCAACGGCATCACCTTCGCTCACGAAGTTGCCCGAAACTTGGGCGCTGAGTTCACCATTTTCCGAAACGTCGAAGGCGAGGATGGTCAAGGCGTTCTTTCGAACAAGTATGGCCAGGTGGCAGGTAAGAAAGTCGTCATCATTGACGATGTCCTTTCCTCAGGAGTGACCATGGGCAAAACGATCGAGGCAATTCGTTCGGTGGGTGGAGAAGTTGGACTTGCCATCGTCCTGGTCAACAAAACCACTCGAAACGAAATCCTAGATGTGCCCCTCAGAGGCATCATCCGAGCCGTCCCTGTTTGAGGTGAAAAAGAATGCACTGGGCAGATGTCGCAGCGAAGGCCTTGAGCCACAAAGGCGACAAGCACATTGTTTCGACTGGCATCACCCCAAGTGGTGAATTCCACATTGGCCACCTTCGTGAAATCCTCACAGGTGATATGATTGCACGGGCAGCAAGAAACGCTGGATTGGATGTCGAGTTTGTTTTTGTCGTTGATACCGCAGACCCTCTTCGGAAAGTCTACGAATTTCTTGGACCTGAATATGAGCAATTCATTGGCCATCAACTCGGATCTATACCCGCCCCTAATGCAGATGGAAACCCAGATTGGAAGAGATTTGAGGAAGGATGGACTTATGGCGACCATTTCCTGAAACCCTTTCTCGAGGCTTTAGAACAGATTGGTGTTCGGCCACGAATCATCGACAATCTCGAATCCTATCAGTCCGGAAAATTCGATGCTCTAGCCAAGATTGCATGCGACAGAGCAGACGACATCCGTGAAGCTATAGAGCGAATATCGGGGCGTGAATTGGCAGAGG
>CBFIIS010000047.1:0-14992 GCA_965662715.1 Candidatus Poseidoniaceae archaeon
CTCTTCATCTTCTGCAAGGTCGAAGTCAGGCCAGTCGGGGTGATTGACGCCAAAGATCCGGTGTATGCTCAACCCTCTTTTGATTAAATCAAGGTTGAAATTGAGGAATTTCTCACCAGTTTGTGGCCTTAGCCACCAAAGCCGTGTGTTGGTAAAGGCCGTAGCGTAAATGACATCTCCTTTTTCTGCAAATTCAGTAATCAGTTGATACGTATCTTTCGCTTCAGCGTCTTGGGAAAGGCCGGGTGTTTGAGAAATGAGTTGAATTCGGCCGAAGTCTCGGACATTTGCTTCTTGTTCGTGCAAGGTCCAGTGAACGATCTCATTTGCTATAATTTCGCTACGCGCACCCGCGTCCTTTGTGGAAATCCCTTCGATGAGATTTCGCAAAGAATAAGCAATTTTTGCCCGTACGGGACCTATTTTTGTCAACTGGGCGTTGGATTTTGGCCAGTTCATCGATAAGACACCATATTCCATTTCATTCGCATTGATTTGAAGGCGATGTATGTAAATGACAGCCGGGCCGATGATGCTCGTAGCCATGCTTGTCAGAAGGTATTGTGAAATGACCATAGTATCGGCATCAAACACTGGCTCACCGGTTGCCATTCGAGACACTGCGGTAAGGACGACACCGATGAATCCAGAAAAGAAACCGGCAATCATCAATGAGGAATTGCTGGTTTCAATCAATCGAATCACCTACTTCTTCGGACATAAGTTCTTCATCGCCTTTGATGACCATGACCGTCCCAACCATCAAAACAATTGCGCCAACCCATGTCCATAAACTGGGGATTTCCGTTGTGCCAAGGACCCAACCGATGAACGAACCAATCAACGGCTCGAACAGATAGGCAACACTGACGATGATTGGGGGGAACCAACGAAGAACAGCGCTGATTCCAGCGTGGCCAACGATACCAGGGAATACTGCGAGATACAGCACATAGAAAATCCAGGCACTGCTCATCCATCCGAACAACGAGAGATTGACGTCTTCCATCGAAAAGGTACTTCCTTCAAGCATCAACGACATGACGGCAAGGAAGATGGCTGCGATCATTGTGACGGGAAGAATGTAAACAAACAGCGGCATCCACTGTCGAAGTTTTCGTCCTGCTAGAAAATAGCCGACAACAGCACAGGCCCCAACAACAGCGGCAAAGTCGCCAATCAATGTGACTTCAGTTTCCACAGAAATGCCGAGCAACGTAATACCGCCACCTACAAAACCAATGCTTGCGCCAAAAATCTGTTGCTTTGGAACGTATTTTCTCAACAAAAGAGCACCAAACACGATGATGAGTGGGTGGATGGTAACAAACAGAAGGCTATGCGTAAGCGAAGTGTTGTCAAGTGACCATACCCATGCCCCCATGTGGAGGCCAAGGCTGAGCCCTGAACCAAGTATGATCCAACGAGTTTCCGGCAATTTGAGTTGAAGCATGGCATGCTCATCGCTTCGCATGTCTCGGAATTGAACAAAAAACATAGGAGCCATAATCAGCGCAGTCAATTGAAACCTCCACGATGCACGAAGAAGCGCAGGTACATCTTCCATGAGCTGGAACACGGCACCAGCACTGGAAATTGAAACGATGGAAAGCGAGAGTAAAATCCAGAGGAGGAGTCTCTGTGATTTCATAACGACCCTCTCTTTTTTTTCCAACCGACCTCACGACATAAGTCTTCGGTCTTCTCTTAAGGAGCATACCCACGCTTATCTCAGCGGGGGTAACCACTTGCCCTCATCCCGCGCATGGTCAAGCACATGCCAATACAACGTGACGATTGGCTGCGCTCGATTTGGAATCATTTCATCGACTTCATCCACTGAAAGAATGGTTGGCGACTTCTTCCAGAGCCCTTTGGCCAGCAGTGATAGCGGGAACATCGTCAACGCAGGCCCGTTGGCAGGCAAACCAAGGCGCGTCGCCCAAGGCCGCTCAATCACGTTATGAGCTCTCATCGCTCTCATGACGTCAGACCAAGAGTTGCCTTTTCCTGCTTTTTTCGCCACCACCCATGAGGGGTTCACGGATGAATCGACGCGATAACCTTCCTCAGCCAACACTTCAGCCATCCATGGTGCGATGTAGCCAGCAGGGGCCCGAAACCAATGGCGAAAATGGTCAGGTGCGCGCTTGCTTAAGATCGCTGAGGCCTGCTTCAAAGCAGAGGAAAACCCGTCCTTGTCTTCAGGCCAAGCCGACCATGAACGATGGGTGAGTCCATGGCAGCCAACGGTCAGCCGCCGACCATATTGTTCCAATACTCCATCGAACCATTCACCAAATCCGTCAGTTTCAAACAAGTCTGCAATGACAAAAAGCGTGACAGGGTGGGTCGTGCTTGCCAACCACGATTCAAATCCTTTCATCGCCACCCTGTATCTATCTGAAAGCATCTTATCTTCAGCTGGGTGCTTGCTACGCGTTGGGTGGCCTTGTGCCGAAGGAACATGCCGCAGGTCATCAAAATCAACGGTTAACCAGGTGCGCTTCACCCACCTCACCTCCGAGGCAGGTCAATGATGTGAAGGCGGTGAGGCACAGTCCGCTCGCCAATTACGATGCCAATGAATTCCTCGATGATTTCACCTTGCCAACCCTCGCAAATCCGCGTTGCAGTTGCCAAACCTGCAGTGTTGTGAGGATGCACTGTAATTTCGATTCGATGAAACGCATCCTCCTCTTTGGCGCGCTGTTCAAGCCATGTGAAAATTTTGTTGGCGGCCAACATGGCTATACCTTGCCGCTGAAACCTCGGTCGAACCCAATACCCAAGGTTGTACGATGAGCCAACCAATTGCAATTCATCTCCAAGGCCAATCAGGCCAACAAAGGCGTTGCTCTCGTGTTCACAGACCCACCAAAAGTGCAGGCGATCAGCACCGGCTTGACTTTCAACGTCAAACAACATGTCACTGAGTTGTCCTTGAACGTTGAATGAAGCATCAAGCCAGGGCAGAGCGGTTTGTGCAGCAGCGGGGTCTTCGTTGTAGGCTTCAAGCAAGGATGGCAGAATCGATTTGTTGACCGGCTTGAGCGTCAAACGCTGGTCAAGTTCGAGTTCCGGTGTCATCGCTTATGCCCCACTACCGAGTTGAGCGACGGCAGCAGACACTTGTTCATCGTTTGGATGCACGTGTTGTGCCATTGCCAGCGTCCATTGCAAGTGTTCTTCGCGACCAAGCTGTCGCATCGAGGCTCCTATGTGGAGCAGCATGTCGAGGTTCTTATCCAAGTGCGGGCCTAGGACATCAAGGGTTTGTGCGGCTTCAGGAAGTCGACCAGCCTTGATCGATTCGAGAATTGAAACCACTTCTCGATAGACTTGACGTGGATCCCATGGCTCTTGAGCAGGCCATGGCCAAATTCTGTTGTTATGCTGAGGTTCGGGCGCTGGAGTTTCTGGTGCCTCATCTGGTAGTTTAGGAGTGCCGTTCTCGGTTGCGGGGGTATCTGGGAGTTCAGGCGTTGCTTCGGGAAGATCAGGAATTTGAGGCGTTTCAACACGTGGAGGGGTGATGGAATCCATTGCGTCGGGCAGTTCGGGCGTTTGTAAGGGAGCTGGTTCCGGTTCAGCCGCTGCAGTCATGGCCTGAGTGATCGGTAAAGCAACAGCGTCGACAGGTGATTCACCAGGCAGGTCCGGCAGGTCGGGGGTGGAGGTCACAGAGCCCGGTGCTGGGCCAACGGTGCCTGTGAGATCATCGTCTTTTTCGGTTTTGACCATAGGTGAATACAAGTTCCCCAGTCCAGTATGAACCGGTTCGGCGACTTCTGACATTGGGTCGTGAGCTTCTATTTTGAAATCCACCGGCGTTTTTGGAGCATCGCTTGAATCGAGTTCAACCGCTTCTGGAGATTCATACTCCACGGTTTCTGAGAGGGTGGGGCGACCTCCTTTGATGAAACCCAGTGCCTCTTCACCTGTTTCGCCGGGTAATTGCCCTTGGCCAATTTCAACGGTGATTTCATCCAAGGAAAGGACCGCTTCAACCGCCAAATCCTCCTCGCCTTCCTCGTCATCCTCGCTCATCAGCGTCGCCATCAATTCACTGCCTGATGATGTCGGCGTGGCCATTGGTTGGTCCCGAGCCGACTTGTCCATGACGTAGTAGCACTGGGCGCACTCTGTGGCACCGGTTTGGTTGACAAATTCGCAATAGGGGCACACTTCGCCATCCACTGATTCCAGTTTCTTCCTACGAAACATGGTCTGCACCCCGACTCCTTCGTCCCACATTTCCTGTTTAAGTGAATGGGTATCTCGTACCCATCAGGCGTCATTGGATGAGGCATACGCTGATGGGGTGGGGCGAACTCCACGAAGCATGGAGGAGCGAGGCCGCGTGCGCCGCATGAACAGCAGCGCTGCTCAGAAAAAAGCAGACCGCGATATATCCGGGGAAATGCCTCTCACATGGCAACGTGGCCAAGATCACTTTACCCGTTTTACCGCTCTCATCAAACGCGAGTTGGATGATGAAACTGCCATGGTCGAGGAACGCTGGAAATCGTGGTCAAAACAACGCTTGCTCGCTGCAGGACTTGCATTGTTTGACCTCAATGGTCGAAGCCAAGGTCGATTCTTTGGCGAACCAATACTTGTGTTTGAAAATCGACAAGGCTCAAGGCTCCCTATTCATCGATTCGGCCATGGCGACATCGTACTGATTTCGAGGGCCAGACCTTGGGGTGAGAAAGTCATCGAAGGGATTGTCCTTGATCGTGGACCAACACGGGTTCGCGTGGTCGTTTCGGAAAAGCCAAAAGATCTGCGTAAAGGTACCTGGCGTCTTGACAGAGGGGCGAACCGCGTTGCTCATGACCGCATGCATGAAGCGCTCTGCACCTTCCATTCCGGCGAGGGTGAAGGTGGTACAGTGCTCAGAGATTTACTGCTTGGCTCACTTCATGACATGGCCACATCAGCGGCACGCCCTCCAGAGATTAGGGGCCAAAAGCAACGTGGCCCACTTGGCCTTGATTCGATGACGCTGAATGCCTCTCAGCGAACTGCTGTTGAATCAGCACTTGAACAACGGCTCACATTGATTCAAGGCCCTCCTGGTACAGGAAAAACCCACACGGCAGTTCACTTGCTTTCAGCGCTCGTCAACCTCGGGCGCGGACCAATCCTTGCCACAGCAGAATCCAACGTCGCGGTCGATAACTTGCTGGAAGGCTTGCTTGATTTGGGCGTTCAAGCCGTCCGCATTGGCCGGCCAGTCAAGGTACGGGAGCATCTGCGACAAGCCACACTCGATGCACAAATTGAACGCCATCCAATGCAAGAAGAGTTGCGTTTTGTTCGCGAACAAAATGATGAATTGCGGAAGAGTTTGAGTGGATTAAAAGGAAAAGAGAAAGGCATGGCTCACAAAGACGTGAATCGAAACTTCAAGGAAATGCGCGCCATTGAAGGCAACATGATCGCCTCGGTTCTTGACGGTGCTGAGGTGATTTGTGCAACAACCATTGGCGTTGGTCATAACTTGCTCAGGGACAGGAGGTTTCCTGTCGTGCTCATGGATGAAGCCACTCAAGCCAGCGAGCCAAGCGCTTTGGTACCCATCACTCGCGGCTGCCGTCAACTTGTTCTGGTTGGCGATCACAAGCAGCTGCCACCGACCGTCATCAGTGACGCTGCTCAACAAGGCGGCCTCGGGCAATCGTTGTTCGAGCGACTGACCGAATGTGGCCTTGAAACACATATGCTCACCACTCAATACCGGATGCACCCCACCATCAGGGAATATCCGAGTGCACGGTTCTACGACAATCGACTTGATGATGGTTGTACATCTGCCGAACGACCTCCTGCAGCCGGGTTTTTGTGGCCAGACTGGGACCACCCAGTCGCCTTTGTACCCGTTGAAGGTTCAGAACTCGTCGACGATGAAGGCGGCAGTAAGTCAAACCTAGACGAGGCTGCCAAGGTGCTTTCCATCGTCAATACATTGCTATCTGCTGGCGATATAACGCCTTCGGAGATCGGGGTCATCACGCCCTACAGTGGCCAGGTCCGGCTCCTTGTCGATTTGTTTGACCAAGCAGGGGGCCGCGATGAAAACGATGTATATGCAGGCCTCGAAATCAAGAGCGTCGATGGCTATCAAGGCCGAGAAAAAGAAATTATTGTCTTCTCAGCTGTCCGTGCGAACGACCACGGTGAAGTTGGATTTTTGAGCGATCGCCGTCGATTGAATGTGGCCATCACACGAGCGAGGCGCGGCCTCATTGTCCTTGGCAACCCCAAAACTCTGCGTCATGATGGCACATGGCGCGCTTGGCTTGATTGGGCCGAAGAGCGAAATCTGTTCGCTTGGCATGTGACCCACGGCTGATGTGGTGAGCCAATAGTTGACAAAGGGCAGAACATAGGCCAATCCATGGCCGACGACATCGTCAGCGTGCATCAAGGCAGTGGCACACTTGCTCAAGCCGTGCTCGCTTCCGCACCCGAGGGGATGCTTATTGCTCCGGTCTGGAAGCGCGTTGCAGCCTACATGCTCGACGTCGTCTTGCTCTCAATCGTGATCGAATTCATGACAGGGGGGCGCCTCTTGGCCAATCTTTTGAATTTTGAATTGTTGGGGTTGGGTGCGCAATCAATTGCGTTCTTTTTCGTAAATTGGTTTGTTCTCCTTGCCGCCAACTACCTCTACTTCAAGTGGACCGGCCGTTCAATTGGGCGTTCACTCGCTCAACGAGGTTTCCGAATCGCCATTGTCCACGACAATGGGACGCCGCTTGATGATCATCATTGGGGCCCTCGAGCCGTTGCCAAACTGATCTACCTCATTCCGATTGTCGGTCCGCTTTGGTTTGGTCTTCGCGATGTGATTCGCGGACGTTCGAAGGAAGCCGAGTATCGCACATCAATCGACAAGGCTCATCACACCGTTGCTGCAGTTGACTGGTCGTTGCCATCAGAAACTCGCCTGCGGTTGCGTTGAATTGAAGTAGGGCTTCGTTGAGTGGCAGGTAGGTGAGCACATGAGCGACGAACACAGCGCCCGAACCGCTTCGCTTGAAGCGCGCCTTACATCGGTCAAGATGGAAATCGACGATGATGACGAAGATGTCCTGTTTGTGACAGTTGACATGACCAATGAGGCGGCCACTCCAATGGGGGGGCTGTCCGCATTTATCACCACAAGCAACGGCAAAAAAATCGAGGCATTGACACCGGTCACATCGCTTGGCCCTGGGTTGACCCGCACCTATTCATTCGAGTTCCCTCTCGACAAAGGCACATGGACCTATTCTGTTTCAGGAGGGGGACAAAACCTCTCATTAGGACCGTATGAAGCAGATTTCACATATGAGTCCGAAGAAGGACGCTTGCTTGGTAATGCCATAGGATCCAGCCTCTTTAGCGGTGTATTTGATGCCAATCTCGAAAGTTTTGGTCAAGTGCAGGAAAAGGAACTGATTGACGCCTCAACAGTTGTCATGACATCCTATCACGGTGAAAACGCCTCTGGCGGTTCAACCAAAGTGAAGGTAGGGGCCGCCAAGCAGGCCAATGAAGAAGAAGGACCGCGCACGCCTCCTTGGGCAAAAACCGCGCCAAGTCCTGATTCAACAGCTGATCCACTTAGCGCCCCGCTCAGTCAACCAGATCCACTCTTAACATCACCTCAATCCACACCAGTTGTTGAAGAACAAGCCCCGGTCGACCTCCTTTCAATGCCCTTGCCCTCTAATGCTCCTGGGGCGCCTGCAATCGAAGAAACCGTCAAGCCCGAAGCACCTCCTCTCACGGCAGCAACGCCTCCGAGCATTCCTGCCACGCCTGCGGCAAAACCCCCCTCATCTCCACCATCGACCGCACCACCGAGTGGCCCACCATCAGGCCCACCATCAGGCCCACCATCCGGTCCCCCGAGTGGTCCTCCGTCCGGTCCACCAAGCGGTCCACCATCAGGCCCCCCCTCCGGTCCCCCGAGTGGTCCACCATCAGGCCCTCCATCCGGTCCACCAAGCGGGCCTCCATCTGGTCCCCCGAGTGGTCCCCCGAGTGGTCCACCAAGCGGGCCTCCATCCGGTCCTCCGAGTGGTCCTCCGTCCGGTCCACCATCAGGCCCACCTACGCCGCCTAAACGCCCTGACAACCTTTGAGGTGATTCAATGAGTGACGGATTTGCAATGGAATTGTGCGGCAATAAAGCAGCATGGCAAATTGTTCCTGAGGGCATCACTTCAATCGATCTTGAGGCTGTGGGCGCCTTGATTCAATCCTCTGGATACACCGTTGGGATTCAGACTAGGTTGTGCTGGACCTTTACGGGGCCTTGCGATCTCACCCTCTATCCAAGCGGAAAACTGTTGGTGAAAACTGAAGACAAAGCTCTTGCAAGCAAGGTCGCATCACTTCACACCCAAGAATGGGCACATGCATGAGGTGAGGCCGTGACCGTGATCAACGACGCCCTCGTTGCACATTTAGAAGCAGGCGGGGTTATCGCTTATCCCACGTCAACACTTCCAGGACTTGCGACCTTACCAAACAGTACAGCACTTGATGCGCTTTATGCATTGAAGCAACGACCAGCCGACCAACCAGTCAGTCTTGGTGTGTATTCTCTTGATCAAGCAAGTCAATTGGTCCATGTCCCGCCCATCGCCCACGACCTCTTGGACGCGTTTCCTCAGGGGTCTCTCACGCTTATTCTTCAAGCCGTGACGCCACTCGACCCCCGTTTAGGCGGCCATCGGGTTGCGGTTCGTGTGCTCGCACACCCAACAGCAAGAGCGCTTGTCCAACACGTAGGGCCCGTGACGGCCACCAGCGCCAACGAATCTGGCGTTACACCTCTTGAATCCGCTCAAGCTGCCGGTGCAGCGCTAGGTTTGGACAAGGATTCAATTCTTGAGGGAACCTGCCCAGGAGGCAAAGGCAGCACCCTTGTTTTCCTAGAGAAAGACCCATCACAACCGATTGGATTTTCGGTAACCATTATGAGAGAGGGCGTGGTACCTGCTAACGAGGTAGACGCATGGAAGTTGAAGAGAGTCTGAAGTATTGGCGCGATGCAGGCCATGTTGCTCGACGCACCCTTGAAGCAATGAAGCTCGAACTCCAACCTGGAAAAACATTCCATGAAATCATCGAATCGGCAGAACGGTTTATTCACAGGCACGGTGGAAAACCAGCGTTTCCTGGCACCATTCATACCAATGATCTTGCAGCACATTTTACGACCAACCACTCGATTGAAGGTGTTGAAGGCTGGGACGGAGAGACCGTTTTGGAGAAGGGCGATTGCGTCAAGATCGATTATGGAGTTCATATCAAGGGCCACATTGGAGACAATGCCTTGACGTTTGAAGTTGGCAACACCAACAATCACACCGAGCAGATCAAAGCGGCAAAAGAGGCGAGGGACGCAGCGATTGAAGTGATGCACCCCGGCACACCTTGGTACAAAGTTGGCGCAGCTGCAGCCCAGCCATCGATTGATGCGGGCTTCCAACCCATTCGCAACCTCTGCGGTCATCAACTCAAGCCTTGGGAACTCCACGCAGGCGTTTCCATCCCCTCCTATGCTTGCGGTTCAGAAAACCGTGGATTCAGAGGCGTTGTTGAAGAAGGCAGTGTGTACGCCGTTGAACCATTCAATACAACCGGTTCTTCAGGGTTGATTGAAAACATTGGATCCCCAAGTTCATCAAACATCTACCGTGTTACAGGACTTACTACGTCTCGAAAAGCGAGGGCAAAGGGCCAACTTAAGCCACTTGGGGCACAACTTGCTCGCAACCTCGAAGAACGGTACTCCACCCTGCCATTCGCTGAGCGGTGGGCCTATCCAATGCTTGAGAAACCGTTCCCTGATGCGGATGAGGCAAGCCGTCAAAGCAAATGGAACGCCCTTGTGAAGAAATTGATCAGCATACGCTTTTTGGAAACCTACCATGCACTTCGTTGCGTGGATGGCGGCAACATCTGTCAATTTGAACACACGGTCTACATTACTGATGGCGGTCCTGAAATTCTCACCGTAGAATGAACGCGTTGAAACCTGTTCAGTGGACAGATGTCCATTTTTTGCTTGAAAACCAATATAAACCGCGAGTACCTCGGGGTTAACGAACAGGGCTGCTGAAGTTCATGTTGAGTGCATCCCATCCCCTCCGCATTACTCTCACCCTGTTCACCTCTAACTCACTCCAGCCTTGAGGCTATCAAAATGTAACATTCTGTTGATGGTACAAATGTGGAAACATTCGCGCTGTCCGCGCTTACAAATCCTATGCTCTAGTCCCGCTGGCGCGCCAGATCCAAAAAACTAACATTTCCAAAAATGCGCTAAATCTCCTGTTTTAGGGGGTTACCGCGAAGAATGGAGGCATTAGAATTAAATAAGGCGGCTGCGGTAGGGCACCTACCCCCGATTTCGGGAAGGAGGACAAAAATATGAAAAACGAAAAAATGAACGATGAAGCTGTTAGCCCAGTTATCGCTACCATTCTCATGGTCGCAATTACTGTGGTTCTTGCTGGTGTGCTGTACGTGTGGGCAAGCTCCCTCGCAGAAGGCAACACTGAAGGAAACCTTGCTCTGTACCAATTTGGTGCAGAAGACGCAAACGGTGACACAACAGATGGAACTGACGACAACTTGGTCCGTGTGACCATGAGCCAAGGCGGCGACATAAACTGGGCTTCGATCTCAGTGAGACTCTCTGTCGACAACGGCGCACCTATCACTTGTGACAACCCTGGCGCAACTGGCGGCTCCTGCGGCCTCGTTGAGTTCGGATCCACCAGCGACCAAGTTTGGTCCGTTGGTGACGGTGTTACCATCGTCGAATCTGGACAAGACCTTTGTGCAGCAGGTACAACCTGTGAAATCAAGGTGACCATCACTGACACCCGTGAAGGAAAGACTCTCGATGAGTCCACAACCTTCGCTGAGTGATTACTTAGGTAATCCTCAACGTTTGTGAGTAAACACGTGTTCTGAGGAACACGAGATCCGCCCCTCCGTGGACTTCGGTCTGCGGGGGGGCTTTTTTTATTTTCAAATTCCTACTTTTGTTTCGCTGCGAGCACGCGTGTATCTGCATGCTGTTCCCACATGTGCAAGGAACGTCCTCTGAAACTGGTCCACATCGCAGCAAGCAGGTGTTCAAATCCTGTGAGAATGGAACCAACAGTGCTCAAGCCAGGAATTCGCATACCATTTCGATGGAGGGCCCAAGCCGTCAATCCAAACAATTCACACATGGCTAGGCTTCCATGCAACACCGCCAAGCTACCGATGGGCATGCCCCACACCAACACTGTCCCCCATCGAAGCACTGCTGCAGTGGCAACACCAAGCATCAGCAATGGTGCCGTGAGGTGAAAGTGGGCTTCTCGGCGCAGGATGAGCGAAAAGTCACCGATTCGAGAACTTCGCCAATGCTTTCGATGGCGAAGCAACAAGCGTTGCAGGCCCTGGGCTCTTCGAATCTTTTGCCGCCGTTGTCCTTCATGCGTGGTAGGAGCCACATCTTGGAATTGTGTCTCTGGATCGTGGATGCTTCTCAACCCATTGAGCCTGACTTGAGTTGCGATCTGTGCATCATCAGCGTTGCTCCCCGTATTGAGCTGAGAGGAATGAAAGCCACTTGACCGCCACATCATGAGCGAGCCTTCGAGGAACGGGGTGCTGTCATGGGCCGACTCACCTTCCCTCAACAGTTCGAACATATCGCGATGCACCTGTTCTTGTTGGACCCCTGCACTTCGTTGTGCAGATGCACCAACCGCACCAATGGTTGGGTTTGCAAACCAACCTTGTAAGCGTTGAAGGGCGTTTGATTTCAATTGTGCATCTGCATCAGTCATACAGATCAGTCCTTCGTACGTGTTGGCTTCGAGGGATTCAAGTGCCATCTGGAGTGCTTTTGTTTTCCCTTGACGGCGTTCCATCTCGATGACTGTTGAATCCTCAAATGCCCCTTGATTGGTCTTGAGCCAAGATTGAATTCGCTTGACTGTGTCATCAGTTGATGCAGAGTCAATAATCAGCAGCGAGGGTTTTTTCCCATCTTGAGCCGCAAGGTTTTCCAATTTTTTCTCAATGATCAGTGCTTCATTCCACACCGGAAGCACGACGGTGAGAGGATGTTCCGACTCGGCCTGCATTGATTTGGGGTACAACAAGGGGGTCTTGCGCCACCGTCCTACCGACAAGCGGTGCATGAGGAATGGTCCAAAGGCAGCGGCTGCCAATCCAACTTCTGCCAGGGCAGGAATCCAGACCATGGCTCTTTGAGCATCGCTCCCCCCTTGATACCTCCCATGAAAGATGGGTAGGCTATGCCTGTTTGAAGCGGTACATCTTCAACCCGAGGCGCAGTGCCATGTTCATGCCAAAGGTGCTTCACATCGGCCCATGTGATTCACCGGGCGGCATGGCGAACGTCATGCGTATCTTGGCCGAACATCCACCAGAAGGATGGGATGCAGAACTCCTCGCATCCCATGTGGTTGGCTCACCATGGGCGAAATGGAGGGCGTACAGAAAGGCCCGAGCCACACTGAAGAGCATGCTAAGCAATCCAGAGCAACGCCCCGATGTGGTTCATTTGCATACCGCTGCGGACTGGTCGTGGTGGCGTAAGCGGAGATTTGCGTTGCTGGCCCATGCCTCAGGTTGCAAAGTCGTCGTGCACATCCACTCAGGGAAGTTTGATCGGTGGTTGAAGGACTCTAAGTCAAAAAGAGCGACCTCATATCGTTATTTTGTGGAAAAGTTGGAGGCCAAAACAGTGGTGCTGAGTCATGAATGGAAGGACCGTTTGAACCCAATGATTGGTCCCACTCACGTTATCTATAATCCGATTCCAAATGAGTTACGAGGTGACGGCCAAATGCGGGATGCTCATCATCTTCTTCTCATGGGCCGAAATGATGTCGTGAAGGGTCATGAATTCGCTGTTCAGGTGGCAAATGGATTGGTGGATGAATTTCCAAATCTGAAATTAACGATGACCGGAGTGGGGCATAGCAACCAAACATGGATTGATGCACGCGGTTGGGTAAATGAAAATGAGAAGAAAAAGCTTCTCCAAACCGCCTCGATATTGCTTGTCCCATCCGCTTTTGAAGGCCAACCTTTGGTTGTTCTCGAATCCTTAGCCTGTGGCTTACCAGTTATAGCAAGTGATCAAGTTCTGACTGGCGTTCTTCCCGTGGAAAAAATCAGATACCAGGACATCGAAGCTTGGCAAAACGCCATACGTCATACATTTAATTCACCGAACAAAGATCCAGTCCATCTCGAGGAGAGTGTGGCGGAATACAGGATTAAACAAGTCTCGCAAGAATGGCTGGAGCTCTACAACTCATAGTTCACATTACATCTTCGAGGATATCGAGACATATTTCCCAAGTCATTGATTTTTGCGCATGACTCCTTGCTTGTTTTGAGAGTTTGACTAAATCTTCATTCTCTAGTGACTTTAACCATTGAATACCTGCCTCATGAAATGATTCTTGTTCAATGAGTTTTATCCAGCTCGGCTGTCGCCCCTCTTTCACTCTATGACCTGTATGGTCAATCCCTAAAATTAACAAACCACTCGCTGCATATTCTGCCATTTTGAGTGGGCTTGCGAGTTTCCATACCTTCGTGACTGGCATTGGAAGGAGGCCAATGTGACATCTACCCAATACCTGTGCGAGATGAACTTGGGACATGGTTGGAAGGACTTCAAAGAGATTATTTTCTTCTTGCATCTCAGTAAGATCTCTGTAAGCATCCCCCTCGCCAATCATTAGTAAATGACAATCAATTCCAGCAGCATTCGCTTTTTGGACAAACATGGGCAACGCCATAACGCCACGATGACGATCTAATCTTCCATGATAAACGAGCGTCAATTCGGGATTTTTTTTCGCTGGAGCGAACAATTCCATATCTGCTCCCGCGTTGAGGACTATGATTTGGTTTGTAGTTGAAGTGATTTCATCGAGGACAAACTCGCGGTGGGCTTGCGAAACAACACACCCTATTGCAGATGGATTTGCCTTGACCATTTTCCAAGCGCGCTTCCATCTCGGCCATTGTAGAGATGCTAAGATACCCCTATCGGCAGGCGGACTTCGGTCCATTAACATCCAACGAATCGATTGACGTTCTAGTTCGTGAATGATGAATGGCGCTACTTGCCAGTCCACGATTGCAAGGTCAAAATCAGTCGCTAAACCACCGGACAAATATTTTTTCATATTTGCTCCTAACTTCCTCGCCTGAAGTCCTCGAATAGAGCTGATTGGAAGCGAAATATGTTTCCAGGGAAACAACTTGTGAGTGCCTTCGGCATCCGGATTTATTATTGTAAGGGAATAGCCTCTTTTACACAACCCATTGGCAATTTGTTGCTGAGTTGTTGAACATAAATCAGTCATTTCACGACGAGTAAACCAATGGATTCGCATTCCTAATCCACCTTCTCAAGTTGAAGTTTAACCAGTTCATGAATGCCATCATCGAATGGAATGGAAGGGCTCCAATCGAGGCATTTGATGAGCCTGACGATCGATCCTTCTGAATGTAGGACATCGCCTTCTCGAGCAGCCTCGTACTTTGGTTGTACGTTGACATAGGAAGGATTCAATATTCTTAATGATTGATTGATTGATTCAACCAAAGAAGAGATTGAATGTGATGTTCCCGTGGAGAGATTGTAGACATGATGTGTAATGCTTTCAGTGGGTAGGCTAAAAAATCGCAAAATAGCTTCAACCAGATCTCGAACATGAATGAAATCCCTTGTGTGATTTCCGTCTCCAAATATTGTCGGCCGGTCTCCAGCACATATTTGTTGGATGAAATTTGCAATAACAGCAGCATACGGGCCACTTATTGACTGGTTGGGACCATAAACATTGAAAAATCGGAGTGCGAGTGCATCCAATCCTCGTCTTCTCGCATCAAAAATTTGGGTTTCATTTGCCCACTTGGATTGTGCGTA
>CBFIIS010000048.1:0-14761 GCA_965662715.1 Candidatus Poseidoniaceae archaeon
GAACGCTTCGATCAATTCGTTTTCGGCTTTGGTGTCGTGCACAATGTAATCTTTGACGGTTTGTGATGATTCATCCAGAGGTTCAATACGGTCCCATCCGACATTGTCTTCGATATCACCATCTTCAAAATGAATCAGAAATGTACCA
Source organism: Candidatus Poseidoniaceae archaeon (assembly GCA_965662715.1). GTDB lineage: Archaea > Thermoplasmatota > Poseidoniia > Poseidoniales > Poseidoniaceae > MGIIa-L1. The sequence continues at coordinate 149 of CBFIIS010000048.1, forward strand.
TCAGGATGCTCTTTAGCCAACCGCCCTGCATAATAATGGCCATAATTCTTCCAATTGACAAAAACGCGATCGCCCACATGGAACGGAGCCGAAGCAGGACGTATGGTCCCAGGTGAAGTTCCAATGACAACGGCGTGTTTTGTTTGGATGATTCCATCGTAATTGACCTTGATTTTATACGTACCATCATCATTTATTGAAAGAACACGACAGCGATTCATCCATCGTTGCCATGTAGGACTGTAATACTCAACCTGATCCCCTTGGTTGAGCTTTTGGGGAAGTGAAATTTCTACCGCTGGGGGGGCTTGTGGCTCGACGCTGGAAAGAACCCCCATGTGCTGGAGCGCAGTGATGACTGCTTCTGTTACCGCCGTTGGATCGTTGTGAATGGTGGTGTTGGAAACGACATCGCCGCCGATCACAGAATCTTGCATTGTAATGTGCTGCTGACCTGAATCAGGGGGCGCAGGAATCCATTCAGTGCCCGACCACATCCATTTGCCATCAGGGCTGAAGACTGGGTCGGCCATGGTTGCTGATGGGTGTTGAATTAACCAAACCTTCGGTGACTCAAGATATAGCCCTACTCACTACGTGAATTCACTTTTCTTGGCTGCATTTCGGTGCAATAACTGAAATTCTCAGAAAAAAAACCCTCAAAAGCATGACTGGTGAGGAGCGCATACGGATTATTCTCGAAGTTGAGAATATTATGCAGCCTGTCAATAAATAGATATCTCAATAATCTCCAAGCCAAAAGAAGGCACATGCGAGACCTTCGCTTCTCCCTCGGATTATTTCTCATCGTTCTTTCAATTCCATTCTTTTCCTTCTCTGGTGATTTACGTTTGGAGTGCATTATCAATGATAATGACAATTGTAATCTGTATAAGAACACACAAATCGTTTCCTTGGTCACAATGACCATTGGTATGCTCTTGGCAATCCTTTCTCGTCCAGGTGGAACGGGTATTGACTTACTGGACAAATTCGATGAAGAGAAGGCGTTTGACGCAATCAGCGTCGGATTTGATGACACACCGCCCCTGAATTCCGTTGGTGTTGTAGAGCAAGGCTATGAGTGGGTGGAACATCCTAAAGGCTCAGGTACGTGGTTTACTCGACCTGAATCGGGTGGATCATGGACAAAATATGACGGTTAATAGAGGAAAAATATCTATTTTGAGACTTGTCAAAAAAGCGGATTGGTCGTTTTGAAAACCGAAGAATAAACCTTCACCCGTCCTTTCGGTATTGAGCAAATACAATAAATCTGTAGGTGAACATTTCACCATGGCGACGGCGCTGGACTACTACGCCGATGCGTTTAGTTCAGAGAGCCTTTACGGGCTTCGAATTGTTATCGCTTGGTTTTCAGTTGCCGTTTTCATCTGGCTGATTGGCCTAAGTTATCTTGTCTGGAAAGCAGACTCTAAATCGACGGAAAACCGTTTCATGTCGGTCCTTCTCATCATTGAAGGGATTAAAGCAGCGTTTCTATTACCTGATGCTTTTCCTTACGATAGCAGTTGGGAGTGGTTGTGGAATTATCTTTGGGTGTTCAAGATCGATGTGTTCTTCTACGCCCATACCTCAGCCATTTTGTTGTATCTTTGCATTCCAATATACTACAGAATTGAACGATTGAAGTTTATGTATAGGCCTTCGTTCCAAAAACACGCTTGGTACCTCGCCCCTCTCCTTGGCTTTACAATTTGGATGTCAATTCGAGGTCTTGAGCCGTTCTACATGGCGAATTCTGCATGGCTGATTTGTGCAGAGGCTGGGGCAACACCTCAATTGCAAGTATGGTGGGGCTCAATTCAACCCTACATGACCGAGGCCGTCGCCGAAATTGGAACCTGCTCAACATACTATGAATCCCATCTTGTAGACGAACCGATGGGCCTTTGGACTATTGCATTGGCTTCACCCCTTGTCACTCTAGGGGCACTCTTTTTCATTCGCTCTTCAATGAAATCTGAAAAGGAAGCAGGTGGCAAGAACTCAACAAAGCATCTGACTTCTCGTTCTCTGTATATCGGTTTCCTCGGCAAAGTTACCGGTACAATGTTGTATTTTGCAACCTTGATGGTTGTCATTCCAATGCTCAATGGTGGCGATATGGCGACATTTTTGGACGCCACAATATGGCAATATGGCGAAGATCCTTCTTCGCTTGATCGTGTGAAGTACCTTATATGGACCCTGTCGCTTTTGATGACGCCATTGGCCATGGGATTCGAAGCCCTGATGTTTGTTCACGCTGCACTCAACTGCTCTGTTTTTGGTATCGACCAGAATTTGAGAAAGACATTCAGAGCTGCCACATTCACTGGAACCGGCGCTCTGCTGTTCATCGTTGGGACAGAAGCCATGGAACAACTCGTCGGTGTAGGATTACTTGGAGGAGTGGTGCTTGGTATTGGGTTCTTGGCTATTCGTGGACCGGTTTTGGTGGTGATTGATCGGATGTCAAGTAAATTGATTCCTTCCTCATTCACGGTTCAAGAACAGGCCTACTTAGAGGCATACGACACGGCAATGGAAGACCGAATTATTACTTCTGAGGAACGAAAATTACTCAAATCCCTTGCTCTAGCTTACACAATTTCACAATCACGTGTGGATGAATTAGAAGCGCATTACGACAGTTTACTGGAAGAAGAATAATTCGATACATCGAGGCTTATTCACTGGCTTTTGAGAACCGGCTTAAGAAATTCCATTGCAATTCATTGGTGTCATAAAGCCCCTGGTTGCCTGTACAATTCCAAGGTGCGGGGTTTGAACACAAGTCCTTGCCATACAGATTGTGACCGCCTGCATGGACTGTAATCAATACCACCTCAGCACCATTGGCGCACGATGTGAATCCCTGAATGCTGTAAATTATGCCTGGTTCATTCCGGTCTGGTGAAGCTCCCTCGCATTCATTATATTCCGCCCAATCATACATGTTCTCAATGGCACCAGTTTGCATGGACTCGAGGTTTCTACGGTTTTCATCGACAATGCCCCATGTGACGGTGTTTGTGTAAGGTGAATTCTCGTCGAGGAATCCGTGCATTTCCAAGATTGGGACAGCTGTGTATGACGTGGGTTCATGGTAACTAAGGTATCCTGAAGTACAGGCAACTGCGGCAATTAACTCACTTGCTTCTAACGCCATTCGCTGTGCCATCATGCAACCGTTGGACCACCCTGTGAGGTAGATACGATCAGTATCGACTGGATAGCGCTCGATTGCCATAGTGATAAGGGTGCGAATGTACGTGACATCATCAATCTCAAACGCAACAGCATCGCCACAGCAGTAACCTGCATTCCACGATTCTTCATTTCCTCCAAAAGGAAGTGTGGAGTTGTCAACAAGAATCCCTTCCCCATGAACGACAATGGCCCCTACTTCATCCGCCAATGATGCAATCTCTGTGTGGTTGCGGGTATCTGGGGCTGAAGCAGCCCACCCATGCAGTTCAACAATCAAAGGAGCTTTTGAAGATGCATTCACCGACTCAGGGATGTAGGTCATGAAGCACCTCTCCCACCCATCCAATTCAAAGCATTCATAGACATCTGGATTTGGTTTTTCTAAATCTTGAAGTTGAACTTGATCACCATTTTCGAGCGAACCCTCGACACCGGATGCTGAAAGACATCCTTGAAGCAACAGAAGCATCAAAACTGAAATGGCAAAGATGGACTGACCCCCCCTTGCCATACCACGACTAGGTTCCCCCAACTCATTAGGATTCTTCTTGTCTCTGCTTTCAATTTATCTTCAATGTAAAGTAAAATTAGAACTCTCAACATCGATAAAGTTCAATGCATGTCATTCCCTGAGATAAATATGCGACTGCTGGTTGTCGATCTCTTAGCCGAGCGGGAGGCTTTTGGACGTGCTGGAGTTCAGGAAATTATCAATCATTTTCCCGCTGATGAGGTCTTTCTTTGGTCGCCACATACCGATCAACGCCTTGATTATGGCTATGGCATCGTCGTCGAACACCCTGTGAAAGCAGATGCCATTGTTGTGACTGGGTCCCGACGAAATGTGACGATGTGGGAAGCGTGGATGGACGATGTGGTGGCCTTGGTTCGAAGTGCTGAAGTTCCAATTTACGGCATCTGTTTTGGCCACCAAATCATTGCCCATGCCTTCGGTGGCCGCATCATCCGTTCGCCTGAAGATTCACACTTTGTGGGCGAGGTGAAGGCAGCTGATGGCTCAACGGTTTTTGCTTCATTTGCACATCAAGAACATGTGGTCGATGCCGGTGAATTGGATGTCGTAGCCTCAGCTGCACACTGTGAAATTGCAGCATGTCAACACCCCACACGCCCAATCTACACCGTCCAATATCATCCCGAAGCGGTCAAGGAAGTTCTCGATGTTGCTCTTGCTTGCGGCGATATGAGCGAAAACGAACGGTCGGCTTATGAGGATCAACTCTTGACCACCGATGTTTCAATTGCCTTCGGGCTTGGCGCCCAATGAGGTGTGTGTTGATCGCCCTCAAACAACGAAGTTTTTCCAACGCCGCATGTAATCAATGAACACAGGAGAAAGCCCTTGAGTTGCAAGATGTTGAGCGGAAAACGGTTGACGTTGCGGGTCATAGTCTGAATCTGAAACGCGATTTGCCCAATCAAAATGGCCAATCGCAACCCTCGCTACACCAACGAGGTCTGCCCCCTCATCAAGAACGAATTGAGCATCATGTGCCGACCACACCGCACCTGTGGAAATGAGAGGAAATCCCTCTGGAAGCGCATCAGCGAACCGTTTGGTCATCAACCTCTCGTCGTCATCATCGACCGGCTGGAAGACATCCCAACATGAGATATGGAGACCATCGACATCAAGTGCAGCCAAATCTTGAGCGAGACGGAGGCTGTCCTCGAGTTCGATTCCCATTTTTTCAATTAGAGGAGAAATTCGTACAAACACCAAAAATTCAGGCGAGGTGGCGGCCCGTACTGCATCGATGATGGCCCATAAGAACCGTTTCCGTGCATCATAGGAGCCACCCCATTCGTCAGTTCTGCGGTTGGTTTTTTTGCCAAGGAATTGACAAATCAAGTATGAATGAGCACCATGGAGTTCAACGCCATCAAAACCTGCGCGTTCACACCTGGCTGCTGCCTGAGCAAAATCTTCGACCATCCCGTGGACCTCATCACTGGTCAATTCACGTGTAGAACCTTCCATCCCAGCCTCAGTGTTGATGCTTGCTGACACCGGTTGAACGCCGTTGATTCGCTGTGGAGCGCGCATGCCCCCGTGAAACAACTGAACCAAACTGACGGCCCCATGCGAGCGAAGTTCAGTGGCCATGGTGGTAAGGCCAGGAAGTTGATGATCGCCCCAAACCCCCATTTCCCCATCCCAACCACGCCCGGTTTCCGTAACGTTCGCAGCAGCTGTGGTCACAATGCCAAACCCTCCTTGGGCCCGCATTGTCAGCCAGTGAATTTCCTCATCCGAGAGGGTGCCGTCATCATGGCTTTGCTTGTTGGTCATGGCTGCAAGGACGCTTCTATTGCGCACGGTGCGCCCTGTTCGAGGCAAGATGAACGCATCCGATGGGTCAGCCATACTGCGAAACCCTCAATCTGATTCTTGACCGTTGCTGTGTTCGTGAGGTTTTGCTGTTGGGAAAATGTTGTCCAACCACTTTGGCGACCACCAATTCCATTCGCCCATCAATCGCATTGTTGCAGGCACAACGAGGGCACGAACAACGGTTGCATCGAGGAGAATTGCCAAGGCAAGACCGAGACCGATTTGCTTCAAGATGATGATTGAAGAAAGGCCAAACGCACTGAACACGACCACCATGATTGCGGCAGCACCGGTGATCAAACGACCCGTCTTCTGCAACCCATTGGCGACCGCAAGCGTATTGTCACCGGTTCGTTCCCATTCTTCATGAATTCTAGACAGCATCAGCACTTCATAGTCCATCGATAAACCAAAGACGATACAAAACATGATGACAGGATTTGTTGCTTCAATCGGCTGGGGAGTGAAGTTGAGTAGGTCGGATCCATACCCCCATTGGAACACAAACACGAGCATTCCAAACGAAGCAGAAATGGAAAGGATGTTCATGATGATGGCTTTGATTGGTATGACCACGCTTCGCACTTGAATGAAGATGAGCACGATGGTTGCAACCAAGATGAACGCAAGAGCAATTGGAAGGTTGTCTTGAATAGCCCAAAGGGTATCAAGACTGTAAGCCGCAAATCCAGCCACATTGAGTGATGCATCATCTCCTGAGATCAGTGTACCAATGAAATCGTCGCGCTCCTCTCTTAGATCGGCGACAAATTCGTGGCTCTCGACACTGGTGCTTGGCCCGTCAATAGCGAACACAACGTAGGTCACGTTGTTTGAAACAAACTGGTCTCGAAGGTAGTCTCTCGTTGCGACTTGCTCCGGTGTAAGGTACTCATCTGGTGTTGACCAGTATTGCACAACGCTCGATTCATTCATACCCATTTGTGGAAGTGCATAACCAAACGCTTCAGTGATTCGTTCATCTTCGATATGATTGACCATCCATTGGTGCATGGCTCGGAGGTTCGATTCGTTAAGCGGGTCTTCGCCATCGAAATCGATAACCACCAATGCTGCATTGGAGGTGCTCTTTGGCCAAATTTCGTCAATGCGATCAAGTCCAAGCCGGGATTCATCATCTGGAGGTAAAGCATCCCGATTAGCAAGCGAAAACTCTGCCTGGAAGAACGGAAGACCTGCGCCAAGGAGGATGATGAGGGTTGGAATGAGCACTGCCCAAGGCCGGTCCATCACCGTGTTTGCAATTTTGGCCCAGACGCCTTCTCCATCTTCTTGGGTTTCAATTTTGAAGGAGAGCGGCATCTTCCATCCAGAATTAATTTTCGGCCCAAGCATAGCGAGGATTGCTGGCAAGACAACCAGCGAGTAAATCATGGCGATGGTGACAGCCAAGGTACCACCAATACCCAAACTTGGCAGGCTTGTGTTGGTAAAGAACAGCATGCCCATAAGGCCAATAGCGACGGTTATACCACTGAAGAAGACCGCCTTTCCAGCGGTTGCCACACTCATTGCAGTGGCGGTTCGAATGTCATCGGGATGGCGCGCAATTTCTTCCCTGAATCGGTTGACCATGAAAAGAGAATAATCGATAGAAACGCCAATTCCAATCAATGTGATGATGTTGACTGCGTATTGCGTCACATCGGTGACGTTGGAAAGCCAAATGGTTACGCCCATCGCTGATAGCACCGTGAGTATGCCAACGCCAACTGGCAAGAGTGCGGCCAAGAGGGTACCGAACACAATGGCGAGAATGATCAACGAAAGAGGGCCAGAAACGATTTCGGCTTTGACCAAATCTTCCTTGATGCGGTCATCAAATGTGTACTCAATCGCCATGCCATCCGTTCGCCAAGAATCGAACGAATCATCAATTTCAATGGACTCTTCGTGCTCACCATACAACGCTTTGGCATCTTTTCTTGTGAGATCCATCACCACTCGATTCTGAGCCCAGAAACCATCGTCTCGCTGGGCGGTGACTTCACTGCGTCCATCACCATCTGATTCCCATGAATACTCGATTGAAACATCTGGTAATTCAGCAAAAACAGCAAGCGCATCAATCACTTCCTGTTGCCATACTTCAGAAGAATCATTCAGGGTAGAATGATGCACCAAAAACACGAATCCTTGCGTGCTTTCGGCATTGGCATCTTCGGCGCCAAACGCGCTGTCCCTGATGGCTAACGCATCAACAGATTCGAGGTCTCCCTCACCCCATGCTTCTGCCCAGTCAGGACCCATAGCAATCAGCGAAGCCATACCAAAACAGGCAATCAGTCCGAGAACAAGCACTTTCTTTCGATGATCGTGGGTGAAGCCACCCATGTTGAAGAAGAACCGACCTTCGAACAATGAGGTGTCTGTTGACGATTCCATGAACCACGGGGGTGAAATTTGGTTTATCAAAGAATGTTTTTTGGCCTTACCTTTCACCAAGTGTTTCATTTCACACCAATCAAACAAATCGAATCGACGAGCAAGAGTTCAAAACAGTCCGAGGCTTGGATTAGTCCATGGAAAGAGCCTTGTTAGGTGGCGGATGTTTTTGGTGCACAGAAGGTGCATTCAAAGGTATCCATGGTGTTGAATCGGCCCTTCCTGCCTATGCTGGAGGATTTGATCCAAATCCACGTTATGAACCGGTGTGTTCAGGAACAACTGGTCACGCAGAAATTGTTGAAGTGGTCTTCGACCCAAGCATCGTGCCGTATGAGACACTGCTCGAAGTCTTCTTCACCGTTCATGACCCCACTCAACTCAACCGTCAAGGCAATGACATCGGCACGCAATACAGAAGCTGCATCATGCCAACAACGCCCGAACAAGGCGACATCGCCCGAAAAGTGATTGAGGAAATGCAACCGCTTTTTGATGCGGACATCGTCACCACCATCGAAGAGCCACTTCATTTCACCATCGCTGAAGAATACCATCACGATTACTATGCGCGCAACCCCGGGCAAGGTTACTGCATGGCAGTGGTGGGTCCAAAAATCAGCAAAGTTCGTGCCAAGCACGCCCATCTGTACACAGCGTGAGATTCAAAGGGCGTCTTCTCCACCAGTGGTCCATGGTGAACAACGTCCCTCGCCCACCGACCCCAGTAAACGAACCAGTTCTTGGCTACCTTCCAGGCAGTCCAGAGCGTGCTGCGCTCAAGAAAGAGCTTGAACGCCAATCCTCAGAAATCATCGAAATTCCATGCATCATCAACGGCAAAGAAGTGTTCACCGGCGATGTTGTAGAACAAGTCATGCCACACGATCACAGCCACGTCATCGCTCGAGTGCACATGGCAACCAAAGCCAATGTCGAAGAAGCCATCCAAGCCTCCCTTGATGCCCACGAGATGTGGTCGACCATGCCTTGGGAAGCACGTGCGGCGATTTTCCTCAAAGCCAGTGAATTGCTTCGTGGTGAATACCGAGCGAAAATTAACGCCAGCACCATGCTTAATCAATCCAAAACCTGTCATCAAGCAGAAATTGATTCTGCATGTGAACTGATTGACTTCTGGCGGTTTAACTCTGATTACTGCCGACAAATCTACGAAGATTTGCAGCCCCCTGTTTCACCATCAAGCATGTGGAATTCCAGTGAAGTTCGCCCGCTTGAAGGCTTCATTTTCTCCGTCACACCATTCAACTTCTCAAGCATTGCAGCCAATCTGCCATCGAGCACAGCCATCATGGGTAACACAGGTGTCTGGAAGCCAAGCCGAAATTCCTACGTCTCAAACTACCTTCTGATGCGTTTAATGATGGACGCTGGCCTGCCAGCTGGTGTGATCAATTTCATTCCAGGGAAAGCAAGCATGGTCGGCGACACGGTGCTTGCCCACCCAATGCTTGCCGGCATTCACTTCACCGGTTCCACCTCTGTCTTCCGTAAGATGTGGCGAGATGTGGCGAACAACCTCGAAACCTATCGCTCTTATCCACGAGTGGTTGGAGAAACTGGCGGTAAAGACTTCATCGTCGCCCATCCCGATTGCGATGAGCGAGCACTAATCGTCGCTCTGCTGCGAGGCTCCTTTGAGTTCCAAGGACAGAAGTGCAGTGCAGCCAGCCGAGCCTATATCCCGGCATCAGTATGGGGACGCATCAAGGACGAATACTGTGCTGAGGTTGCTAAAATCACCGTAGGTGACCCGCGTGACTTCACCAATTTCATGTCGGCTGTGATCGACAAGAAATCCTTTGACAACATCTGCGGATACATCGACAGGGCCAAGGCAGACCCTGGCTGTGAAATCGTAACCGGCGGTGGCTATGATGGCTCGAAGGGATACTTCATCGAACCAACGACCATTGTCTGCAGCGATGCCCAATACGAATCGATGGCAGAGGAAATTTTCGGACCTGTGTTGTCCATTCATGTGTATCCTGATGATGAATATGAGGCCGTGCTTGCTACTTGTGACGGCACCTCGGAATATGCATTAACTGGATCCATTTTCGCCACCAAGCGAGAAGATGTACTGACCGCCATGAAGGCACTTCGATACGCATCTGGAAACTTCTACATCAACGACAAGCCGACAGGGGCAGTTGTCGGCCAACAACCATTCGGTGGAGCGCGGGGAAGCGGTACCAACGACAAGGCCGGCTCACCGCTCAATTTGTTGCGATGGGTCTCGCCTCGTTCGATCAAAGAAACCTTTGCTCCGCCTCATGAATGGGGCTATGGATTCCTTAGTGAGTGAATTCTTACTTCCGCGGTGGGACATTGTTGACCGCATCCATGAGTACCTTCGCTGGGTATCGAGCACTCACCAATGAGATCAGCCACCAACCAATGCTGAGCAGTGGTGTGGACACCAACATTGTCAGTCCAAACCACATCACGAGGTTTCCTGATGTGTTCACCCAAGCCCAAAATCCAACTGTCAACATGGTCAACAAGAAGAACAATCTGGCTGCCTCACTCGGTGTTGACCACCCTCGGTGATCTGTACGAGGTGCAAAGAAGGATTCGGCCCAACCCATGCTCTTTCGTGTAGGATTTCATTGATGAAGGCGTGTTTTTTTCATCGACTGAAGCCGGTGGTTTCTTGTGTGTGGGATTCGAGCGCCAATCCCGCAATGATGAGTGCTTTGAGCCGACTGCTGATTTGTTTTAGTGACGAGTGATGGGCGAACTGAGCGGGACCAATAAGGTAAGCTTTGAAAGTGTAGGGCCCGTATCTATGGGTATGCTGGGCGTTTCAATGGTACCGCTGTCACCAGCACCAGCGGTTTTTGTTCTGGGTCTCACCTCAAAACCTTGGAAAACCGTACGATCGATGCTCGGCCTTGTCGGGCTTTTGTTTTTGATCACCAACATGGCACCTCTTTTTCTCGCTGGGTTAATCGACGCTGATTTCAATGGCACATTAGGACCGAGCGATCCATGGCTTGTCTTTGGCAGCTCACTCTGTTCGATTCCAGTGTTAGCCATGATGGCATTTCTTAGAAGGCCACGTTTGACCCATTTGGTGCGAGCGGTGCCAGACCCGCAAGGGAGCATGGTTCACATGATGAGTTATGACGATGTGTTGCAATCACCACAACCGATTCAAGTCGTCCATCATTTGGTTCACGATTCTGCACCCTTGGAAATGCCATCAAGGAAGGCTTTGTGGTGGTTGTTTTTTGGCGGTGTTTTTGCTTCAAGCATCTGCCTCTTTCCCCTCCTCATTGTGGGCCTTAATGCATATACTGGGTTGTTATTTGTCGCTGTTTTAATCCCGGCCTTTTTGATTGGTTTTTCAGCGCCGGTATTTGCATGGTGGTCAACGCTAACTCACTACTTTGGATTGCAAACAACCCGTCGACTTGCAGAATGGATGCTTATTGCTGGAATGATTTCTACGGTTCCTGCCATCATGATCAATTCGAACATATCGCCTGTCCTCATCGATTTTTTGGGGCTCAGCATGACAAGCGAGACCAGTTTAGGCTACGGGTTAATCCTCATGGTTTCTGCACCGGTGGGCGAAGAATTGTGCAAGGCAGCTGCAGTGTACGCCCTTGCTCGCTTCATTGACTCACCACGAAGAGGATTCCAAATTGGATTCACTGTTGGTTTAGGGTTTGCTCTGCTTGAGAACATGACCTACATCCTCATGACCTTTGGAGCCTTTGAAGCGAGTTCGATCACCTTTGGCTTCACTTCGATTATTCGTGGTATTGGAAGCATACCAGGTCATGGGCTGTGGACGGGAATTTCCGGTTATGCGATTGGCTGTTACTTGACCTTACGACGGCCTGCACCACTCATGCATCTCGAACCAAAACAACAAGTAACATCTGAAGTCAAGCAGTGGATGCTTGTTGACAAAGGAACGGGTGAAGTGTTGTCGGCCTCGAATGCACCACAACCGCCCATCATGGTTCCAAGATGGTTGTGTTCATCCCGAGAACATGGAATCCCATTGCCAACAAAACCTACCGTGGGAATTGGTTTGGCGATTCTTGGCCATGCCCTGTGGAACGGCAGTTCGTGGGCGATTGGTTTGATCGGTGCCAATATCCACTGGGCCGCTCAGTTGTTGTTGACGTTTGGATGGATCATCTTCCTCATTTTTGCATTATGGCAGATTTCAAGACGTATTTTAGCCTCAGTGTTGCTTGAACCGACCTATCTATAACATCCAAAAAAGTGCAAATACGCCTTTCATCACAGGGAAAGCACCTTTGAGGTGATTGATGCCCGATTAGGTGGGAGGAGATGGTATGGATGTGTTTATTCCGGGCCCAAATCAAGGCAACATCGTTGTCACTGCCCTGATTATTCTAGGGCTTGTTGTGGTCTCTTCAAGGGCAAAGATGCTCGACAGAGCAGGCGTCTTTGCTGCTGCTGTTCTCGGCTTGACCGTTGGTGCGTTGGGCCATTGGACTTGGCTCTTGATCCTGCTTGGCTTCTTATTATCCGCACACAAAGCGACAAAGTGGCGCTTTAGCGAGAAACTTGAACGAGGCATGTCCGAATCAAACGATGGTCATCGAAGTTATGACAACGTCATCGCTAATGGTGGCCTGCCCGGTATTGTAGCGATATTCGCCTTCATCACAGAAGAATGGGAAACTGGTCTTTGGATGTTCAGTGCAGCCGTAGCGGTTGCTGCATCGGACACCTTCGCCAGCGAAATTGGATGTTTGGATGACAACGTGAGAATGATTACCACATTCAAACGCTGTGAGGCCGGCATCAATGGCGGATTCTCTCCAAGTGGTCAACTTGCTGCACTCGCAGGATCAGCGCTCATCGGCGTGCTTAGTTTCCCTGCATGGTACTTCACCACCGGAATGATGGATTTACAGATTGGACTTACCTTGAGTGCTGCCGTTGTTGTGATTGGTTGGCTGGGATGCCAAATGGACAGCCTTCTTGGAGCATTGTTGGAAAATCGAGGCTTCCTCACCAAAGGAGGTGTCAATGGAATATCCATTACCTTTGGATTCATGTTGATGAGTTTCTTTGTCAACTACCTCGTTGCTTGAGTGGCCTGACCCTCACTCACATTCGCCCATTGTCTTCATGAACCACAACCGGTTGGTCCATCCATGCGCAAGCGCTTCGCAGCCATGGCTTTGCTTGGCTTGCTTGCATGCATGACCCTTGGTGGCTATGCGAGTGCAATCGAAGACCCGGTGTATGAGCCCGGCTACATCGATTGGGAAATCAATCCCATGGAGCGCTTATTTGTTGAAGGCTTAGATGTCGAAGAAGCCGTACTTCAGCGAGGGCGAACTGACAATGCTGTGGGAGGTTTTTCCTTCAACGCAGGTGCTGGGCCTGTGCCTGTGTTTAGCATCTCAAGTCCGCCAATCCAACAACCAATCAACGCCACGGTCAACATGAGTGTCTTCTTTTCTGCCTACATCGAAACCGGACCATTATCCCACGAATCATGCACCCGCCAGCCCATAGCAACTGATCCGACGACCATCTTGACCTATTCAGTGGATGCAGGAGGTGTTCCAATCTATGATGCGGTGGTCACCCAAACGGTTGATACTGCGATTTCAAACGCTGCAATGAACTTCAGCGGTGAAACTCAGGAGGCGTTCATTAGCATGCAACCCGGTGACGTGTTCACGCTCACGCTGACCGCTCAAAACAACTGTGATGGCACCGTCATGCGAGTGCAGTGGGGGGCCTTTGAACAGAACAGTGGTGGCATCATCATCCAAGGCGAACTTTACGAGCCAAAGGCAAGCATTACCATTGACGATGAACAGCGAGCTCACATCGAAGTGCAGCCGTTATTCCCATGGGGCACTGATGATGTAAAATCCGTCAAATGGGAAATCTGGGGGCCACTCGAACCGGATGAACGACTTGTTCGGGACCCTGATTACTTGATGGAAGAATCGACGGGGCGGATTCGTATTGACCGACCAATGGAGGCAAACCAAACCAGTTGGGCGTGGTCAGGTGTTGAACAACTTGGCCTTGGTGAAGCAAATTTACAGGTGTGCATCCAGACCATTTCTGGTGATCTCAACAGCGATTGTCATGCGTTTGGAATTGTTCGCTTTGAGGTTGAACCCAAGGACAAAGGATTTGCAAACGCTGCAATTTTCCTCACACTGACGACGATCTTTGCCTTGGGTGGATACGTCTACTCTCTTGTTCGCAGTGAGGAGTTACCACCATTGCCAATCTTAGCCGCCTTGGTGCTGTTGGCCATTTTTGTGATTCCCACGGCTTGGGGCCAAGCGAACTTAGGCTCAGCTGCGAGCATTGGTGATGACGCACGCGTGTACGACGGGGAGGTCTACGATGCAATGGGCAACATTGTGACGATATCGGACTACCTTGACGGAAACACCGCATTGGTTGTAGCCGTCACCCTTCCGGGTTCTGAAAATGCAATTCAACAGGCGCTTGAACTCAACAAAACACTCGATACAAAAAGCGATGAGATTCAAGTCATACAAGTCATTGCTGGCATGGACGCGCGGCAAACCGACATCATCTCACTCCAGGAGCGATTGAATGTGACATGGCCAATTCTCTTGGAT
>CBFIIS010000049.1:0-10090 GCA_965662715.1 Candidatus Poseidoniaceae archaeon
CTCGGGTGCCGAGAACTGTTCCCGGAGGGGAACAGCAATTGGATAACCGGGGGAACAGGTCAGGCCGGGAACGGAGCAGCCCTACCTGGGGCCATGAGTGCTGTGGGGTCACGGGATGGAGGAAGTGTGTGGGCTTGGCCAGAAGGAACGAGCGTCCACCTTAGGCCCTCCCACTTTCTTTTCTAAATATCAAAGACAACGTCGGCAACCCAACCGGGCCCTTCGAAGTCAGGTACCTCTTCCCAGGGCGATACTGCAGTCTTTCCCTGCTCAACTTCAAACACCTGTAATTCGTGAGTGGTCACCGCTTTGATCTCCACTTCTTGGAGAATGTCATCGGCGTTCACCCAAGACACAGAGCCTTCTGCCTGCAGTGTACCATTTTTTTCTCGAATCATGACGTTGCATGATACACACCATTGGCGATGAACTTCTGCCCTGTAAAGGACTTCTTCGAGCCAATGAACAAGTAACATTTCCGAATCGTGTTTTTCAGTCGATAGGGAAGCGTTCCATTGAGCAGAATGGCGAATCAAGCGATCACTTTCAAGCGCTGATTTGTCCGAAATCAGGATATTTTGCATACCTAACGTCGTTTCATCAAAGAGGCGTGCCAACGAAGGTGCAAACGCACGCAGGCCAATGTCAGCGGTGGTCGGGCGAGGCCAAGCACTCACTCGCTCACCTCAGCGCTTGGAAATCTGAAGGTTCCAGGTCATTTCGCCAATTCTGTCAACCAAGTCTTTCCGGCTCAACGAAAATGCTTCGGTGCGTTCTGCTCCAAGAATACATTCACAAGCAGCATTGGCCAGAAGTGCAGTATTTTGAACGGAAAGTGATTTCGAAATCGCCACGGCAATAGCCACAGCTGCAGCATCGATGAGACCAATCATCTGGCGCAGGTCATCCAATGTGCATGGAGCATGGACGGTTTCCTCTTCTGCTGAATAGATGGTGACGCCAGCCTCGCCTGACAATACCACGAGATGCTTCCAATCATGTTGCTCAATCAAACGCTCAGCAGCATCAGCCCCTGTGGCACTGCCCAACCTTCGTCGCATCAATTCAAGGCCCTGTGACTGGAACAAAATCCAATTGACGCCATGTGTACGATGGAGTCCAGTCAATTTAGGATCAGCAATGATTGGAACTTTTTTCTTCAAGGCATGCTTGATCAAACGATCAGCACCGGAATCATTCACCACGCCTTGCCCATAGTCAGAAAGGATGACAGCTTTTGCTTTGTCCAATTCATGAATCGCCTGGTCATAGAGACCAATCGATGCCTCGTCAGGAACAGGATCGTCTTCTTCAATGTCCCATCGTAGCAACAACTGTTCATCCTGAACGAGACTTTCACGTGTCGCCAATAATCTGGTTTTTACGGTTGTTGTTCGTCCTTCGACAATCGCAATGCCATCGGTTTTCACACCTTCATGATCTAATGCCTCAAGGATGCTCAATCCAGCCCGATCATCACCCACAACACCAAACAGATGGCTTTCTAATCCCATTGAATTGAGTCCTCTTGCAACGTGGGCAGCAGCGCCAACATCTTCCTCCCGCATTGTTTCACGAAGAACCGGCACTGGTGCTCGTGAGTTGAGGTTGTTCGCGTAGCCATGAATATAGCAATCCATGATGACATCACCAATCAAAACAATTTTTGCTTCGTCAATTGATTTTAATTCCCTTTTCAAATTGGTAAGTTGATCGTGAACTTCGACTTCTTCATCTGACATTCCCATGATTCTTCCTCCTCATTTATTGACGCCATCCCTCAATTCTGCTAAGAGGGACGCATGTTGAGCCTCAGTGACATTAAGTGATTCACGCAGTGTCTTCAGTATGGCGTTTTCATCACCAGTAATCACACCGTCCATAAGGGCAGTTTCGAGAGATTTTCGATAAGTTTCGACGTTTTCTGATCGGTGCGGCGACATTTTTGCCTCTTCGAGTAATTTGTCATGCGTAAGTCGATCGAATCCGAAAGCGGTTCGTACGGTTTCCAATAGACGTATTTCGTCATCAACCAATTCACCATCAATCAAGGCCTGCCTCAACATATCGAGATAAATTTCTTCAGGAGGTGGTGCTTTTTGCTCACGTCGTGCTTCGTTGGATAACCTACGAACTCGCTCAGGATGCATGCCTAAAAATTCAACCACCTCTTGCAAGAGGTACTGCTCGTCTTTGGTTATTTTTCCATCTTCCCAAGCACGGGCAAATAATCGTCGTACCAAATTTTCTCCGGCTTGTGCATCGAGTGACGCTACACCTTCTGGATTTGACACTGGCGACACAACAGGGTGCTCATGGTATTCCATGCCTTCATCGATATGAGAGAGCAGTTCAAGTGTGGCCTGTCCGCCCTTTCGTAGATCAAGCAGTGTGACCATTTTTCCATCTTTTTTGACCTTTTGAGCCAAGATTGCGGTTCGCAAGGTTTCTGCTGTGGTCCGACCGGCTTGGGTTAATCCATACACTTGCTTGCGTTGCTTGCCACCCGGAACATGCCTCTTTGATTTTTGGAGGTCCCCACGTGTTTCCAATCGTTTCAGTGTGCGTGGCACATGCTTTCTTTGAACATGAATTGCTGCAGAGATGCCTGCTTGTGTCACGGCCTGAGGGGCTTCCCACTCTCCTTCAGGAAGGCGATGGTCGAGCAGGTGCAACAGTGTACGCTTTTCGGTTGTGAGGGTGCCGAGATAACCGTCAACCACTGCGCTCCCCGGTTGGTTGTCATCACCGGTAGCAGATAGGACAATCGGTTGACCAACGAACTCAAATGAAGCATTCACAACGCATGTTCATGGGGCGACATAAGCGAACCTTCACCCCAAGGGTGAGAACCACTCGCCCACTTGGCATTCCAATCACGCCGAATCAAGCACCAAGTGTGCCTCTTGACCCACCCTCGTTGAAAAATGGTCGATGGTACATTGAAGCACCTTTAGCATCACGACTTCATCAGAAAAGTGCTCTTGGTCAAACCGAGAGTGATGGGGGTATTTTCCTCACACCTGAAGAAATCCTATTTTGCCATTGGCATCGCCACGTCCCGCTTCCATCCGATTCTTGGTTTTCTGATGCCGTCAAAGAAGATCCCGATTTGGTCGCTCGTGCCGTCGCCTTTGATGTGGCTCGAAGCGGAGGGGAGCTTGTTGTACCAGTTGAACACCTTTCAGAAAAGCGTGATTTTTCTTTTAGTGATACCACTTGGGCTCTCCGTTGGAACCGAGAACAACACTTCTCGAAGGATGATCCAGTAGCACATGTTCGTTGGGCATGGACAACAGATGAGGTCAATTGGCTTGAATTGGAAGCTTGGACTGAGGATGTGACGAACCGAGGACTCATGGCTGAATTATTTGTCATTGATGAAGAACTCGATGTGACCATGTATCGTCTTGGGTATGCAGATATTTCCGGTGGACAGCCAACATGGTCTTCGTTAGAAGCGGAACACATTGACCAACTCAAAGAGGCATGGGATTGCAAAATTGAACGCGGTTCTGGATGGTATATTCCGTGGTCAAAACAATGGCCTTGGTCCTCAATCGGTGTCGACCACCTTTCTGGTCGCCACTTGCGAAGCGAAGAAGGTCGCTGGTTGTCTTCAAAAATCCAAGGGATTTCCATTCCCAAGGATTTGGCTTTGTATGATGATCTCATGTCACGTGGTGTTGTCTTGCGTCCTGGTTTCAAATTTGGCAGTCAGTGGCGCATCTATGACGCCGCAGTTGGTGATGCGCACGCACCTTGGTTGCTTCTTCCATCAAATAGTGCACCGAGCAATTGGAACGAAGCATGCCTTTCAGTCCGTCTGGCTGAGGGTGTGCACAAGATTTGGGTGTGTGCTTTTTCACACGAAGGTACGTGGCGATATCTCAAAATGCAACGTTGGCTTCCCGGGCGATAAATTCACTCGTTTCCATCAACAGGTCGGCCCCAAGGATCGAGTTCTTCAACCGGTAGCTTTGGCTGTTGTTCAACCTCTGAGTCGTGGTTTTGCGTGTCTTTTGGACTCTGCTTTTTCCATTCCAGCATGCCCATGCCAACCCAGACCGCACCAACAAGACAGATGATCGACAGTATTCTTCCGGGCGTTCGCCAAGCATCCAATGCTGAATTCTCGTTAAGTTCTGCCGTGTAGTCCAATGTGAAGGTCCAACGGTGCCCATTGGTGTCGATGAGGATTAAATCGCCTTTGACCTTCATTCCATCGACAAGCAAGCCATTAGGCTCAATTGCAATCTCAAGGTTGTCGTCACCATCGAGGACAAAACGGTTCTCAATGGTCCCGACCCGTGACATTGGCCCATCGAGATCGACTGTGAATGATTGAGTACCTTGACCATTTGAGGGAATTGGAATGAGTATGGTGGATGTCTTTTGGGCATGAAGGGTACCTTCGATGTTGGTTTCAATAGGAATTCTGGAGAGGGTAAGCAACTGAGTTGAGAGATTAACAATACTGTCTTTGCACATCAGTTCACCCTCAATACGGCTTTCTGAATTTGCTGTGCCGTTTGACGAAAAATTGAGGTCAATGCGGTTCATTCCAATGCTTAGATTAGCGGGCTCAAGCTCTACTGTCCTTCCATCGGTAAGGGTGAAGTTATGAGTTAGCGAGCATTCAACCGTCGATTCAATCTCTAACTGCAGTGAATCTGATGGGAGCAAGACAGCACCGAAATCCGGCCCGTTGACCGTTATTTCGGGTGAGCAATGTTCTGCAGTGAATCGAATGGTCATGTTGTCTTCACCTTCAACATGAGCAGTCCACGGGACAAGAAATCCATCGTGGTCTCGAATGAGGACACCATGGGCACCAAATGAAGTCCCGTTTCTGAACACATCACTCGCTTCACCGTCATTGATTCCAAGCAACATTTGATTTCCGTGATCTGCTTCAATCACTCGAAGCCAAGGTTGTTCAGGGTCGCGATTGAGTTCATTGCGCTCTTCGTCACCAATGCTTCGGTCTTGCTGCATTACCAAAATGCCGTGACCGGGTAGGTGTGAATCAAAACCAACATCCGAGTGGCGTTCAATCCAAATGTATTGCTCTTCACCAAGGGGAATCTTGAGAGCTTCACCTCCCTCGGTCATCCCTTTCATCTGAATGGTTGGGCCTATGCATGGTTGGACACTTGATGCTGGCCATGTGAGGTCGAGCGAAACATACCGTTCCAATCCTATGAGTTCCATGGTAGGTGAGGTCCCGAGTGCTGGCCATACGCCACCTCCGTTCCAATTACCACTCGCCATGATGTCCCAATTACCAACGCCATGCCAATCAGAATTTGGACTTACATCATGAACGGGATAAAGATCCAGAGCACCCATTTGGTGCATCATTTCATGGAGAATGGTCCCCATGCCGCTTGAACCTGTTCGCAAACTTGCCATAGTGTAGTGGCCAACTGTATGTTCACTCGAAACTTGGATTGGCTCTTCAAATCGTGTGAAATGACTCCAAATGTTGTTGCTTTGACCTGGGTTTTCTTCCTGACCTTTTGTGGTATGGAGAATTAAAAGACGGTCCACGACACCGTCGTTGTCAAGATCGAATTGAGACCAATTCACATCATCTGCTCGTAATCGAACAACTTCTTCGGCTAAGTTCATCGGCAAGAAATCTCCAGCAGAATTGGTATCTCTGTTTCCACTGTAGTCGGCTCCATATGTAGCAACATTTGCTGAGGCCCTTGTCACTTCGTCATGGACGACGACGGTTAATTCAGTTCGATTGTTGGTGAGTTGTTCGATATACGACGCTGCGATGTCATTGAGCAGGAGTTCTGCCTGAGTGACACCCCAGCTTTCAGTCGCCTGTTGTTCAGGAAAATCAGCGACGAGTACAAGCCAGTGTTCATCGGTTTGGATTGAAAGCAAATCCTCCTCTTCATCGTTGGTTTCGAATTGAGACTCGCGAACCCACTCATCGATGACTGATTGATTTGTGAACGCCCAACTGCTTGCCAGGAGCAGCGCTACCAACAATGGCACACCTACTCTTGGGTTCATGTGTTGACCTCAGGTTCCTTTGGTTTCAATCCTTGTGATACCAGTTCCGTGAATGCTATGATTTCTTGACGAGTTGTTTAGATGGTAGCCAAGAGTTGGCGAAGGTTCACTCCCAAGTCTTGTGTCCTACGTTTGAATTCTCTATGACTTTCTTCTTCAATATGAATAAGCACTTCATTTGGCTTCAATTGTTGCCCCCACGCTTGTGCTGGGCTCGCAGTCATGTAGACGTAGGGCACTTCGGGATTTTCTTGCATAACAGCGATGACGCGATCAAGCCGGGATGCCTCAGGCCAAGGATCAGACAATTGTGCAAGCATTACTTCAAATTCGACTTCAGGCCGTTCTTGGGGCCGTGTACGGTAGGATTGACGCTCAAGGAGATTAAGTCCATTCAAACGAACGCCAATCGCTGTACAGTTCGCTTTGAAGCGATGACTGAGTGGCATTGATGAACAACCAGTGATGTAAGCATCCGTCGTTTTTGAAGCCATAAACGCACCATAGGCCAACTCACGTTCATGTTCTGATGTGCATAATCCAGTGTACCGCAATATTGGAACACCGATGTTCAATGGTTGTGGAAGTGGTACTGCGGCACCACTGCATTGGCATTCAACGATCACGGGTCTGCGTACACCACCTTCGCCATCCATCAATTCTACCGCATCAATTGATTGTAATGCAGTTTGGTTGAACCACGTACTGCATAGACCCTCAATAGTAAAGATCGACGCCAAGATGAGGAGAAACGCAAGGCCTCCGAATTCAGGCAGTGAGGCATACAACAACATTACAACAAGAGCATAACAACGTAGACGCCACCAATCTGCAGTTTCTTTGTTCAACACGCCCAGCATTCCAGCAATAGCCATGCCAAGGATCGACAAACTTACGATGGTCTGGGTCCAAATGACTGACAACGCAATTGACAACATCAGAACAGCATCATAACGAGCGGTCAATCCCATGTCGCTTTGAATTTCATGTCCGATGTTGAATACATACGGCAACCCATAGACGAGTGTCGTGGAGCTGATGATCAGTGTGAGACATGTACCTCCAAGCATCCAACGAACCATCCACTTGCGTTCACTTGGCAGCAAACCCTTGTTGCTAAACGCCCAGATTTGTTGCAGAATAAGTGGTGAAGCGGCGCCAATAGCAGCGAGCGTTGCACTCAGCCACCGAACAGCGCTCCAGCGTGCAGGATCGTAGAGATTAAGGCATGAATCTGTGCATGGGTCAATCTGCTTGAGAAGTGCATCAAGCCATCCATCAATTTGTGTAGAGAAGGCAAATGTCAGTCCAACAATGACTGCAAATATGAGCGTGACTCGGCCAGTCAGCTCATCAAGGTGTGCTTGGACATCAGTCCTGTTATCTCGTTCCAATTGCAACGTCATGGAGTGACCTCAATCCTCCATCATCATGGGAGCGTGATTGTCATCAAACGAGATCCTTCGCTTGAGGTTCTGCTCGAGCTTGAGCAATGGTTCGGTAAACGCCATACATGGCCCATAGAGTGCACATGCCAACAGCAAGCCGAACTTGCCATCCAGAATCATTGTCCATGACGTAGGCGAAGAGCAGAAGCAAACCTGCGCTGAGTGCTCCACGACGGATTCCCTGTGGTATGGCGAGGCTCTTGTCAAGGTGTTCAGGTCCACCGGCGAATTTACGTTGATAGAATTCGCCTTGAACGACAGCAGCAACAAGAAGAATGGAAAAGGTTGCAAAGTAGTAGATGTTTCCTTCCTCAAAGAAGGTGTCTGCGATTTTTTCTTGTCGTTCAGCTTCTGCAACTTCTGGATCCACGTCTGCTACGAACAAGCTGTCATAATCGCCGACGCTAATGGTTCGAACAGCAAGTTCTTCCTCGCCATCATTTGTTGTTGTGTCAGGTGCTGATATGGAGAATGAGAGAATGTTCCATGCATCTCCTGCGTCGAATTGACCGTTTCCGTTGACCGCGTTTCCAACAAGTTGGAACGGCACTACGCCGATGTCTTCACTCGGTGCAGTCCATGTGAACACCCAGTCATTGCCGACGTCGCTTTGGGCGATTGCCCCTGGCTCGTCTGCCACAACTGCAGATCCTTCACCTGGCGTGAGGGTTCCTTTGTTGTAATCCCAAATCATGAACCCGCCTTCTGCGTTTGATGCATGTTGCAGTGAAACAGTGAATGTATAGGTTTCATCGAGGGTATAGGAGCGTGGAACACCAGAGATTGAAACGACCACTTCTGTGGATGGTACACCATCGCCGTGACAGGTACAACCGGTTTCAACCACGAGAGAATCTCCGTTCTTCCATGGTGGTCCACCCGGCATACCCAAAGCAGGGGCTGCGAACAAAAGGACCATCAAACCAACCATGAGGAGACGGGTATTCCGAGATAGCATGAACTCACCTTGATGTTGCCACTTGGCCCAGCCCTTTGAACGTTGCTTCACGACCGTAAGCCGAAGGCTGACTCATAGGACCTCTATGGCCTGTTCAAATTTCCTTAACAGCGGTGTTTAATCCGGCCATCATGGCCTTACCATCGCCGAACAGCATCATTGTTTTGTCCATGTAGAACAAATCATTGTCAACACCAGCATATCCAACAGAGAGCGAACGCTTGATGATCACAACGGTTCGTGCTTGATCGGCATCAATAATTGGCATTCCGGCAAGGGGTCCTTCACCACTGCGAGCTGCAGGGTTTGTTGTGTCATTTGCACCGATCACGAGTGCGACATCACATTCAGGGAATTCACCGTTGATTTCATCCATTTCAATCAATTGTTCATATGGCACATTTGCTTCTGCCAATAGCACGTTCATGTGTCCTGGCATACGACCAGCAACTGGGTGGATGGCGTACTTGATTTCAGTACCAAACTTCTCCTCCATAATGTTTGCAAATTCCTTGACGGCATGTTGACACTGAGAAACAGCCATACCATAGCCAGGCACGATGATCACTTTTTGTGCACCATCAAGCATCATGGCGACTTCATCAGCATCCGAACCAACTTTGGTTCGGGTAAGGTCTTGCTTTTCTCCATCGCCACCAAAGGACTTGAAAAGCACATCAAGTAGCGTTCTGTTCATAGCTTTGCACATGATGAATGTAAGAATCAGTCCGGATGCACCCACGAGTGAACCAGCGATAATCAACACTGAATTTCCGATAATGAAACCTGTGAAAGCAGCAGCAATGCCAGACAATGAGTTGAGTAATGAGACCACAACTGGCATGTCAGCGCCACCAATTGGAAGCACCAACACAATACCAAGAACACATGAGATACCGATGATGCCCCATAGATAGGTTTCGTTGGTTGGCTCCTCGATGCTCAAAACGATCATGACAAGAACGCTCAGAAGCAGAACCATCTTGACAGGGTTGAGCCATGCTGGGCCCCAAGTTGGTGTTCGTATCCACTTACCGAAGACTTCGATACCACCTTTGAGTTTGTACATGGCAAGAAGAGAACCAGTGAGGGTCATCCAACCGACGAGGGCGGAGAGGCCAGCAGCCACCATGGTCACTGTAAGTTCTAATCCATCTGGAGTGTCGCCAGTAATGATGTACTTTTGAATCTCAGAAAGAGCAACAAGAGCTGAAGCAGCACCACCAAATCCATTGAACAGTGCCACCAATTCTGGCATTCCAGTCATTTCGACCTTGACAGCCATCCAATAGCCAATCAAGGAACCAAGAACAAGTCCACCAGCAATCAATGTCCAATCAACAACACCGTCACCAGTCAATTGCATTTGGACGATTGTCGTGATGACAGCGACCAACATACCCATGGCACCGAGTTGATTACCAAACGGGGCAGTCCTAGGATGTCCCAACTTTTTCAATCCGAAAATGAACAATGCAGCGGACAACAGATAGCCAACAGAAACCCAATCTTCCATATCAAGCACCTCCTCGCTTCTTACCAGCAATCATGTTCAACATTCGATTCGTGACTGCAAAACCACCAACGACATTGATCATTGCCAGAACCACGGCAACGAATGCCAACAGTCCAGAAAGTGTTGTTTGACCAC
>CBFIIS010000049.1:10100-14424 GCA_965662715.1 Candidatus Poseidoniaceae archaeon
GCCCCAATAATGGAAATGCCTGAAATTGCATTTGCCCCACTCATCAAAGGTGTGTGGAGGGTTGCTGGAACTTTTGTGATAAGTTCGAATCCAAGGAAAATGGCAAGAAGAAACAGCGTAATGTTGGCAATTAAAAATTCAGGTTCCATCAGAGAACACCTCCAAGGCGAGTTTGTTTTGGATGTATTTCTCCATCTTTGCAAATGAGGACACCACCCATTCCGTTGACATAGAAATCACTGCCTTCCGGTGCGCCGACGAGGATATCATCTTCGTCAGAAATCACAACTTCGCCATCGTTGACCAGAGAAGTCATGAACGTCGTGAGGTTGTTTGAATACAGCATGCTCGATGTTGTGGCAAGAGTTCCGGGAAGATTGGAGGTACCAATGATGATCACGCCATTATCCGTGGTTGTAATTTCACCCTTGACCGTGTCTTCACAATTTCCACCAACATCAGCATTCATATCGACGACCACAGCGCCTGATTTGAAATTCTGAACCGCTGAAGATGGAACGGTAATCGGTGCAGGACGTCCGAAAATACGAGCGGTCGTGACAATGATGTCTGCATCGGCAGCAACGCCACATACTGTGTCATTGACCTTTTGAATAAATTCTGGAGTGAGGGGTTTTGCATAACCCGATTCATCCTCGAAGTCGTCCATTCCATCGACTTCGATAAAGCGTCCACCTACGGATTCGATTTGTTCAGCAGCGCTCTTGCGCACATCTGAGGCATAGACCACAGCCCCGAGTCGTTTTGCGGTAGCAATGGCTTGAAGCCCAGCAACACCACTTCCCATGATGACGACTTTAGCAGGCCGAATAGTACCAGCTGATGTGGTCATCATTGGGATGCCCTTTGGAACATGAGCAGCACCCAGAAGGACTGCTTTGTAGCCAGCCAGGTTGTCTTGAGACGAATTCACGTCCATCGATTGGGCTCGGGAAAGTCGTCGAGGTATCATGTCCATTGACAACAATGTAATCCCTGCATCCATGCAAGATTTCACATGTTCTGGATGTCGGAAGGGATCCGAAACACAGGCAAGGTTGGTGCCTTTTGCAATTCCGTCAACGCCAGGGAATCGGATACAAACGATGTTAGGGCAACCAAGTGCATCTTCTCGTGAACCGATTGTCGCACCCGCTGCTTCGTAATCGCTGTCGTGATAATTGGCTGATGCACCTGCTCCAGTTTCAACAATCACTTCGAAGCCAGCCCTGGTGAGTTTTTTCATGCTCGAGGGGACAATTCCAACACGTGTTTCGCCTTCAGGTTCCATTGGTACGCCGAGTTTCATAGTGTCGCCTCATGCCCAGTTCCCACGACTGTAGGTGTTGGGTGTTTTTGGCCAATGTTAGGGGGTTTTTAGACAACTCGCTTCGAGGGCTTGATTTTACATGAGGAAATCCTAGCCTTTCAAATGAATTCGCGTGAATATTTCCTACGAATATCACCATGTTCCTTATGGAGGTCCTTTCACTGGAACAATCATCGAAGGGAACATTATGGCGAGTAACCGAAGGAAAATTGCAGTGATTGGGGCAGGGAATGTAGGCGCAACTTGTGCCTTCGTTCTCGCACAAATGAAAATTGCCGATATTGTTATGCTCGATATATACGAAGGGTTCGCCAAAGGTAAGGCATTGGACATGTCACAAAATGGACAGGTCTTGAATTACGATGGTGCAATCACTGGAACAGCGAACTACGAGGATATCGCTGGTGCTGAAGTTGTTGTCGTCACTTCTGGGTTTCCACGCCAACCGGGCATGACTCGAGAAGATCTCATCGCAAAGAATGCTGGAATTGTTCAGCAAGTTGGCGAAGGTATCCGTGAGCATGCTCCTGATTCAACCATCATTATGGTAACCAATCCATTGGATTTGATGACCTATCACATGCAGAAAGTCACAGGTTTCCCAGCAAATCGCGTCTGTGGACAAGCTGGTGTGCTCGACAGTGCACGCATGACTCACTTTGTAGCCGATGCTGTGGGATGTTCCGAAGAGGATGTTCAAGCCATGGTTCTTGGTGGTCACGGCGATACTATGGTGCCTCTTCCAAGATTTACAACAGTCGGTGGTATTGCCATTACTCATTTATTGGATGAAGAGACCATCGAAGCCATATGCAAGCGTACTGCATCGGGCGGTGGTGAAATTGTCAAGTTACTCGAACGTGGATCTGCATTCTATGCACCGGGTTCCGCTGCAGCAATTATGGCTGAAGCAGTGCTCAACGACCGAAAGCGTTTGATCCCCGCTTCTGCTCATCTCACTGGTCAATACGGTCTTGATGACGTTTACATCGGTGTCCCTGTGATTCTAGGCGCTGGTGGTATTGAACGAATTTTGGAACTTGAATTAAGTGATGATGAACTTTCTTCGCTTCAAGGATCTGGAAATTTCTACAAATCACAACTCTCAGAGTTGCTTGGCTACTGAATTAGATACGCACAATAGATAGAGAATGTGTGGACCCTTTTGTGGTCACTTCAGAAGGCTTTGCTTCTTCGTTTGATACGGTCACCAGCTTACGGCCTTGCTTTTTTCGGCTGACCATACGTGTCAATACTTCTTGACCAATATAGCACCCCTTTGCCGGATGAACATCGTGTGAGAGTCCGCTGGCCAGAGCATGGTGCTTTGAGGTGATTTCTTGGCCGGGCCACGGCACACATTGAGTGATTCTCCACTCATTGAAATCATCCCAATTTGCATCTGCTTCGACTGGAGTTCCTTTCGACGCGACGATCATTTGGTAACCATCAATGCTGCTTCCGATGGTGACACCACTCTTGGAAGAATAGGTTGCAGTGTATTCAATTCCATGGTTGAATCCAACATAAAAATCGTTGCTTTGGGTTGCATCCATGATGGAAACGTCCTGTCCGAGAATCCTAGGCGATACATGGGACAACAAAGCTTGCCAATGCGGTCCATGGCTTACACATGCCACAAAACCGCCCATATGAAAGAGCATCACTCGGTCGATCACCTTCGCAGAGGTTGTTGTAAAGGTCGTCTGTTTACATTGACCTTCAACGAGGTCCAAAACCAGATTCGTTGAAAGGCCATCAATGAATGACAACACGTCACGACCTCGCCATACACTCAAGTGACCATCTGGGTATGGAGCAATTGTCATGCCTCGTCCTCATGCGAAGGATTCGCCACAACCGCAGGAGGATTCCGCGTTGGGATTGTTGATCTTGAATCCGCCTCCCATGAGGCGGTCTACGTAATCGATTTCGATGCCATCAAGCAGGTGACTCGAAGCATTTGGTACGAGAACTCGGAATCCATTGATGGTGAGTTCCTGGCAGGATTGATCAGTGTCTTCTACAATTTGCAAATCATACATGTATCCAGAGCAACCACCAGAAAGCACGCCAACGAGAAGGGCCATCGAACGGTCATCACCAAATGCATCAGCAAGCATGGTTTGGGCTTTGTCAGAGATGGTCAATGCCACATCAACAACATCTGGTTGTATCACTTGAATAGGTCCAGCCGTTTCACATGTACCGCAGTCCATGATAAGCGGACGAGGGGCTCGCCTAAGAACCTGCGGTCAGAGCGATGGTTCCAAGGTTTCTTTTTCAGATTCGATTTTGAAGTGGCACGAATTTGAACCATCGGTAGGGCACACTCGTTGAGTTGACAAAATCACGAAGTCATGTCGTGTTTTGAGGATCCCTTTCAGGACACCTTCGTCAAGATGGCATAACATGCTGTTTGATGTTGGATTTCCGCCACAAGCGCCGCCATTTCGAACCGTCAAACTGTTTGGTGGCATGCCATTGGTCATAATTTGTCCCATTCCTAATTGATCCCATTCATGACTCAAATGCTTCCAAAACTCATGGTCATCTTGCACGTTCTCCCATTTACTCGCTAATTCTTCGCCAATTCGAATGCCGACACCTAACAAGACTTCATCAAGATCCACGCCCAATTTTTGTAGGGCTTCTGCAGATACATTCCCATCGATCGTGATTGGCTCCCCTTCGCGTCTCAAAATTGTATTTGGCTGGTCATTTTGAATCGCTAGTTGTTCGTTGACGGATGAGCGAAGACGTTCGTAATACGAACCTTCACCAAGTGAGAGATTCAGTGGCTCGATGATTCTCCCTTCGGTAAGTCGTGCCTTGGCAGCCCGGTATGATGTCCCTGCGCCCCATTGAATGGCCATGAGTTGCGATTGAGCTTCCATGAATGCCTTTGATTCGATTAAGAGGGCACTGTCTGTTTTCCCTCGTCCTGTGGGGTTCTTTTCCACATTGATGAATTGTAATCCTACTTCACCGTCC
>CBFIIS010000049.1:14434-14723 GCA_965662715.1 Candidatus Poseidoniaceae archaeon
TCCACATAAACCCCCTGCATTCTAAATTCTTCATGATGACGTATTTCGATTCGCGTGTCGAGGTCATCAAAAAATTTGATCGTTTTATCGTTCAGAGATGTGGATATCTTGACATCAATACCACGGTTGACAGCGTCTTGCAATGCTTCAAAGGCTCCCGAACGCCGTAGGTGAAAAATTCCCCAATCACCCAATAACATCCAAACAGAATGTTCGGCTTCGCTCAATATTGATTGCAGGTTTGCCATAATTGAATGTCGGTCTTTCAGTACGGTAAAGTTTGGTTCAT
>CBFIIS010000050.1:0-14069 GCA_965662715.1 Candidatus Poseidoniaceae archaeon
CAGTCTATGAACACGAAGAAGTTCTTTTCACTGCAGAGGTGACTGACGGATACCCGGGGGAATCTGAGGTGTTGACATGGTCAAAAATCAGTCCAAGTGGTCAACAATCCGCATTTGAATCTGATTCATTCATCACTGAATCAAGCGTTTCTCTTTTGCCAAATCAGGCTGGAGAATGGACCGTAGTTCTTCTCGTTCGTGACTCTGCTGGTCACCTCATTCGAACAACCTCCACATTTACGGTGGAAAATACACCACCGGTGGCCCACCTTGCACTTGATAGCCTCGAAATTCAACACGGGGATACCGTTGTTGCACCAACAACTGAACGTTGGCAAGTTAACGCCAGCAAGACGATGGATACACTCAACGACCAAAATTCGCTGCTCTACCGATGGTATCTTGACGGAGAAATGGTTCAGACTGGAGGCACAACCTTTGAATCCTCAAAAATAAACACCTCGGGGTCCTATGAGCTCATGCTGATTGTTTTGGATGATGATGGGGCGAACAGCACCATAGCATTCACCATAGAAGTGCCACAAGATTCCGTTTCAGGCTCAGAAGGTATGCTTGGTGGCAACCTATTCACCATAGCCCTCGTGACGATCATCGCACTTGCTGGATTTTTGATGGCCCGGATGGGTGCAGCAGAGCAAGAAACTTCATTGCCAAAGTGGCAACGGAAAAAAGATTGAGTCTCTTGATTTGATTCCTTTTTCTTCACTTTGTATCCCCGCTAAGGGCAACGGTTGAAGATGGTAGGCCGCTTCGGAGTCCCATGTACGATGCTGCTTTGGAGCTTATTGGGGCAGAGCCTCAACCAATAGCCAATGAAGAATACAGTCGTCGCGTGGAGCGTTTAACTTCCCAATTGCGCCCTGATGACCTGTTGATCATACCAGCTTCACCTGCTGCTGTTCACTCGAATGATGTCCATTATCCGTACCGGACTCAAAGCGATTTGTTGTACTTGGTTGGCTGGGATGAACCTGATGCCCTGCTCACCGTTCAGAATGTTGACGGAACCTGGATTCGCTCCCTCTTTGTTCAACCAAAAGATACGCTAAAGGAAATTTGGGAAGGCCGCCGTCCTGGGATTGAAGGTGCATTAAACGGATGGGCTGTTGATGCTGCGTATTCTTGCGATGATCTCGAAGATCAACTCAATGACATGCTTTCAGATTCCAAAAGGGTCTTGCTGCGAACTGGAATCCGAAGTGATGTCGATGAAATTGTTATTCGCTCTTTGGAACGAAGGGACCGTGCTCGTCAACACTTCGGCACCGGACCCGTCACCATCGAGGACCCAAGTGCACGAATCGCAGAACTGAGGCTGCGGAAATCTGCTGCCGAGATTCAACAGATGCGATTCGCATCCGACGTCAGTAGTGTTGCACATATCGCTGCCATGCGCAATACAAAACCCGGTCGAATGGAGTATCAACTTCAAGCGACCATCGAGGGCTTCTTCGTCTATGCAGGTGCATCGGGTTGGGCTTATCCTTCCATCGTTGGGTGTGGTGACAACGCTACTGTCTTACATTATCATCAAAACAACGATGTGTGTGAAGATGGGGAAGTTATCCTCATTGACGCTGGAGCAGAATACCGTGGATATGCAGCAGATATCACTCGCTCGTGGCCAATCAATGGAACATTTACAGAAGCACAACGGGAGATATACCAATTGGTTCTTGATGCACAACTTGCAGCCATTGACAAATGTCGCCCAGGGTTGCCTTACAATGCCCCCCATGATGAAGCACGGCGTGTCTTGGCGGAAGGTCTCATTGAACTTGGTGTGATCACGCAGACCCTCGAAGAAGCACTGGACATGGAAACCGGGGATCTCAAGAAGTGGTACATGCACAACACAGGACATTGGATTGGTCTTGACGTGCACGACGTTGGCGTATACAAGCCAAATGGTGAGCCCCGTCTTCTGGAAGAGGGTATGGTGCTGACGGTCGAACCTGGTCTCTATTTCGGCGCCTGGCGCCCAGATGTTGACTGCCCTCAGCGATATGCAAATTTAGGAATTCGAATCGAGGATGATGTTCTCGTGACTGCCAATGAACCCGATGTTCTCACTGCCTCATGCCCAAAAACAATTGAAGAAATTGAGCAGATTACTGGGACACCTTTCTGAGGGAAACGCATGGAATGGAACCAGATTTTACGACGGCAATCGTCGTGGACGAGCGAAAATGCCGAGGAATTTCGCTTGACTTCCGAAGAGGCGCTCGTTCTCTACAACGATGCACCTTTGCATCAATTGATGACTGCTGCCCACCAACGTCGAATCGCAATGCATGGTCCTTCAAGTGTCACTTACCTCGTTGATCGAAACATCAACTACACCAATGTATGTACGATTAATTGTCAATTTTGTTCATTTTACCGGCCACCTGGACACGATGAAACCTACACCCAATCCTTCGAAGAGATTTCTGGCAGAATTGAGGCATTAGAAGAAATCGGTGGCGTGCGGATCCTCATGCAGGGGGGGGTTAATCCAGAACTTCCATTCGAATGGTACGAGGAACTTCTTTCGCATATTCGTTCGAATCACCCGAGCATTGCTATTGACTGCTTTAGCCCGATTGAGATTGAAGGGATTGCCGAAGTGAGCGAATTGTCAACACTTGAAGTGTTAACCCGTTTGAAGGCAGCTGGCATGCACGGTCTTCCAGGAGGTGGTGCGGAAATGCTGGTTGATGATGTGAGAAAGGACGTGTCTCCAAAGAAGGGTCTTCCGGCAAATTGGTTGCGAGTGATGGAAGAAGCACAAAGTCTTCATTTGACAACAAGTGCAACCAATGTCATAGGCTTTGGAGAATCGAATGAACAACGGATTGAGCACATGAACCGCATACGTGCACTCCAAGATGCATCGCTTAGTGAATATGGAATCGGTTTCACTTCCTTCATCGCCTGGCCTGTGCAACTTGAAACAAACAGTTTCGGCCGGCGTAATCGTGGCAAAAACCGTGTCACCTTGGGTGCTGGGTCTTCTGAATACTTACGCCATGTAGCTGTTTCTCGACTGTTCTTAGACTCTATTCCAAACATCCAATCCTCATGGCCAACCATGGGAATTAAAACGGCTCAAATGGCCCTTTTTGGTGGTGCGAATGATGTTGGCTCAACAATGATGGAAGAAAATGTCGTTTCTGCATCAGGAACGACGAAATTCAGTGCGAGTGAAAAGGAACTTCAGCATGTGATTCGACGTGCGGGCTTTGTTCCTCAACGTCGAGACAGTGACTATGTTTTACTAGAAACCCCAATTTTGAATGAATCTGACGGAAATATTCCCTCACCCGTTCCAGTTCAATCGTGATCATTCAGTGTCGGTCGAATTGTAAAAGACAATCCAAATTTCGGCGTGAATGTTTCTTTGTCCGTTCCCAATACCATCGGATGGAACATATTCTTGTCCGTTATACAATCCTTGGTAGGTCAAGTGATTATTGGCGCCTGCGGTATCAACCCATGATGTGATGTCGTATGTCCATTGCTTGACATCTTGTCCTGCACACCATCCAGCACGTCCAAACGGCCAAGAACCAAATTGATTGGCTACAACGCCATTGGACACTTCATTTTCACAACCTTCACTTGAACTGACAATTGGATGCCACTCATATGTTGAATAGCCATTCATCGAATAATGGTGCTCGTGGTCACAAAACTCTGCACAGTTCGCATTGTCTTGTCCAAAGCCATGACCGGTAATAGTTGCGACAATTTCAACTCGTGATGCCCATGATGGTACGGTAAAATTGAGTTGCCTCGTGTAGATCGTTTCGTCATTGTAGGTTCCATCAAATTGCCCCCCAGTGAAAGCAAATGTTGCATCATCTCCACGTTCACCTGAACCCCAATCGCTGAACAGCAATGTAATGGTAAGATCGCCTTTGTTTGCACCACGGTATTTGAAGGTCCTATTGTCATCATTTTCAAGCATGAAAAGGTATGGTGAAATGTCGGTCAGCCACTTCCCCTCTCTACCGTAGGTCGTGATCCATCGCATGAATTCTGTTCCACACGATGAAGCGTTATCCCGGTCGCATATTCGGAGATTTGCTTCATAATCCCACTCATGACAACCGCCATATGATCCGTCAGATTTTTGATATCTGTTTGATCGTTCATCACATGCATGTTCATGATAGACTTCAAGTGTGTCGTATGTGGTCAAATTTGATGGGAACTCAGCAGATTGTGCTGAGGTAAATCCTCCACCCCATCCCCCAGTGTGCCTGTCGAAGTCCCAAAGGGTGACCTCCTCAATGGCAGGATCAGTTCTTCGGATTTCAACGGGGAATTCAGCGTTCCATTGGTGTGGTTCGTGAATGAGGTGCATAGGGTCATTTGATTGTGAGGTCCATGCATAGAGAGATCCTGTTTCTCGTGCTTGTTGGAATCGGTCAATCCCCATGTAGCGAGGGTTGTTGAAACTCGTAATCATATCACCAATGCCTCCACCGAGGGTTCCAGCTCTTTGGTCAATGTAATGAATACGGTCTGCCCACAATTGTTCTTCATCAGGGTTGAGCGCATTTTCAACAGACGCTTTTTGATTGATCACGTCGTTGTGGTAGGTGGTGTCAAATGACCCATAGAACAGGTGAACATTGTCTGGTAGAGCTCGAATAAAAGGTCCAGGACTTTGTCCCCAAGTCCCAGAGTTGGAATTACCAGAACTGTCAGTGTACTTGAAAAGGAAGAAATATATGTCGTAGCCAGTCCATTGTTGTTGGAAATAGAATGTTCCATCTAGAGTGGGCATTGAGAAATGAGGAACGGTTTGTAGAGGTCCATTGAGGCTTGAAGCGGATTGCCATGACACAGGTAGTTGAACGACTGCGCACCCTGTCTCATCGATGGTCCAACGGTCTGGTGAGTCTGGGCATAGATCATTGTTCGCCGATACTCCATCGCCATCGATATCCGCACATCCGACATCATTGACAACCAAACCTTCTGGTGTTCCTTCACAAACATCATCGGCATCATTGACGCCATCAGCATCACTGTCCCTTTGAACAGCAGCACAACCAAATTCGTCGATATCTGTGGCGTTTGCAGGTGTGCGTGGGCAAAGGTCGAGCGGAGCACCGGTGGCATTGACATCCTCGACATTGTCATTATCGTCATCGTCATCTTCGGAAGCATCTGCACAACCATCATTGTCGAAATCAGTATTTGTGTCCCTCAACCATGATGTGAACCCTTTGGGACAAAGGTCGACTTCGTCCAGCGCTCCGTCGTTATCGTCATCATTGTCTTCATCAAGGTCGAGGCATCCATCTCCATCCCAATCAGTGTACAATGTCGACGTCCAGCCGATCCGCCCATAGGGGCAGGCATCGTTCACATCGAGAACCTCATCATTATCATCATCTTCATCATCTTCAGTATCATGACACCCATCCGAATCAAAATCTGCATCAGGGGAACTGATCCAACCGAGGGAATTGGGACAAAGATCGTGCGTGTCAAGTACGCCATCATTGTCATCGTCGTCATCTTCATCAACATCTCGACAACCATCATCGTCCTTGTCCGTATTTTGATTTGATTTCCATCCCTCTGCTTCACCTATACCATTTGGACAACGGTCCGTTGTATCTTGGATTCCATCACCATCAGCATCCGCACCGCCGCCTTCTAGCATCACTAATGTTCCTGTTGTATCAGAAAGTTGAGTGAATTTACCGCAAGTAACAACGGTCGTTACCGTCATCGTGTCTTCTATTTCTGTGAAATCAAGAAGGACCTTCCATGAGCCATCTTCCTTGATTGATATCGAACCACTGCTCCCATCTGAAATTGAATACTCCATTATGCATGTGTCCAAATCTTGGTGCTCCACTGAACCCTCAAACCAGAGCAGGTT
The DNA here is from genome assembly GCA_965662715.1 of Candidatus Poseidoniaceae archaeon. Taxonomy (GTDB): domain Archaea; phylum Thermoplasmatota; class Poseidoniia; order Poseidoniales; family Poseidoniaceae; genus MGIIa-L1. The sequence goes on from CBFIIS010000050.1 coordinate 5,909, forward strand.
TGGTTCTTCGAGTAATTCTCGTACTGGAGCGTTCAGTACAGGAGCTTGCGCAACTGGCTCAAGAACCTCAATCGTGTGGACAAGTGACGAAACGATTGGGGCAATTGCCTCCTTGTCAACCGGTTCAATGCTCACACTCACGGTGTAGTTTCCTAACATTGAAGGCAGAAATTCGAGGGAATAACCCTGCACAGTTTGCGACCAACCATAGGCGGATACTTGATCGAATGTAGGTGTGACAATCGATGGGGTCAACAACCAACCTTGTCCTTGGAACTGCATTTGGAGCATGATGGGGGTGCCATCAAGTTCGATTGTAGCTGGCGGAGTGATCCAGTTGACTAGTGGTTCATCTAGCATGACAGGTTCTTCAATCACTTCTGTTTCTTCGGGCTCAACAGCACCAAAACATCCAGCGAGTCCGAGCAACGCGACGAGAAGCAGTGCAGGCAAGGCCGGTCGATTCATGATGTGGCTTAGCCTTGGCCGTCTTTCAATGTGTCGCGTTCACAATTGATCTGATTCGGTTCGACCATCGTTGGTTGGCAGTCTTGTAAGGGTTGTTGGCGCTGAAGGATGAGCGACGGCCAGTGGCTCGACGAACATCAGGGAACCGCCTTTCTTCCGCTCTATACGGATGATGATTTCCCAATGAATCCGAATCAATGAAGAAGAAACGGTTCCGGGCCACTGATGAGGAGGACCTTCCAATTCCATTGCTTGTGAATTCCATGTGACTCGACCACCAAATTCCATCACCCTCATTGGTCGTAAAAACAATCCACCTTTGACTTCATGATGTTCCATCGGAGATTCCTCGCCACCACCTGTGCCATCATCGAGTCCAATTTCCCAATGATGCGGTAGGGGCGTTGTTAGGCCCGGCGGTGGTTGTGCTTCTGGCGAACGCCCCAATCGACTGAACAACTCCTCCCTCGCCGGTGGAAGAATACCTACACGCCACATCACTTCGATCTTCTCCCAGTTGTCAGGTTTTTCTTCAAATTCAACACTGAGATGCAAAGGTTCTCCTGCTTGTGGATTTTGAAGACAGGTAATCACAGGGTCTTTTGGTGCAGCACGTAAAAAGCGCCTTTGAGAAATGAGATCAACAAAATTAGCTCCTACCCTCATGATCAATGGAGCAAAGAGCAGTGGTACAACAATGATCGCTAAGGCTGGATAATCAAGTAATCCAATTCGAACGGTTCCAGTGCCTATGCCTTGGATGCCCATTGAACTCAATAACGGCTCTATGAAAAGATAGCCAAGTGCTAAGAGAAGCACCATGACTGAAAAGGACAAAAAACGTCGAACTGCTCTATGCACTGGATTTGGTGTGAGGTACCATCCACGACGTTGCCGCTTGACGATGAGAGGAATTTTACCTGTTTCAAGGAATGATTGTTCGCGCTTGATGTTGGTGTCATCGTATATTTCTCCATCATAGACATACCTCTGTTCGACCAGCCAATCACGTTCAGAGCCGAGGTGGAAACTTGGCGGGAATTTTTTCAGGGTATCTGCGATGTCAGCCGAATCGACACCTTTCGCAATCGTCTGACTAGAGGATGCAATAGGCAATGAGTCTGGTGAGAATCGTTTAGGTTCGAAAGGGGGGTATCTCACTCGTTGTTCCAGTTTGATTTTACCCATCGAGCATCACCTAGCGGAACATCAATCGAGTGCCCGCACGGAGCGCCAACCGCCGGAATGCTGGAACTTTTTTGATCAGAGCGAGACCGAGCGGAACAGGCTTTTCGATGTCCCCAATTTCATTAATTAATTCGAGAACATCCTCCCTCGCAAAATTCGTGAAATGCTTGTTGAGTTCTTTGTCCGTGGTGTCAGAAACGAGAAGGTTGCGCAAAGCCCGCGCCTTGTCTTGATCTTTTTTCATCGCCATGAAGTGTTTATTGGTGATTTTGTGGAGTTGTTTTTCATTGAGTTCGTTCGCCGTGATTGCCTCAGAAAGTGGTTTCAGAATGCCCTTGATTTGACGGAATCCAGGACCAATACCTCCACCTGTTGTGGGTTTTGCCATCCCTGCAGCATCGCCAAGAAGGATGACTCGATTGCTGACGGTTTTCTTCACCATGCCACTGGGAATTGGTCCACAATACCTCGCAGTCTCTGTGATATTTGCGAACCTGTCGTGCCACATTTCGTGGTTCAACAGGTCTTCGTAGCATTGTTCCACACTTTTTCCGTCAAGCCGGTCGGGGGTCGACCAAACTCCGATTCGATGACTTCCAAACCCCGAAGGGATGACCCAAGCAAAGAATCCTGGTGCAATTGCCGAACCACTGTACATCTCAAGCCAGCGATTTTTACCCTCGTAACCCTGAACCTCAGTTTGAAAACCAATCATCATTTCATTCGGGCGTCCCATCTTGAAATTCCTGCGTGTCCAGCTGTGGGCGCCATCACAACCAATGAGAAGTTTCGTGTTCATGGACACGATTTCACCATTGATATTAATCTCTAAATCGACACCATCATCTGTTGCTGTGGCCTTAACAGGGGTTGAATTCATTGAAAGTGTAGCTCCTGCTTGCATGGCTTGTTGGACCACACCTTGATCGAATTGCTTTCGACACACAACATAGGTGCGCAACTTGCCTTCAGTCCCAACTGGTACCAATGTTCCATCTGGTCCATGGATTCGGGCGCCATCAATCTCCTGAAGCACTGAATCGTAGAGTTCAACTTCATGCATCGCTTTCGGCGTTACAAGGCCTGCACATTGGAAAGGGCGCCCGATTTCATTATGCTCTTCAAGCATCAACACCGAATGCCCCAATGAGGCAAGGTGTGTCGCAGCACGACCGCCTGTGGGACCCGCGCCGACGATGATGACGTCCCATGACTGGTCGAGCATGGTTGGAACAAGGAAGCCTCACCCATCAATCTTCGCTCACAACGGCCAGTAATCTGGCTTGTTCTTGGTGTTCAACGCTTGGCGAACTTGTAGCCTATGCTCTCGTTCTTTTTGATGTAAATTGAAGCCGAGAACTCCTTACCAGTTTTCTTTGATTTCCAATCATGGAAAGGACCAAGAGTTCTCTTTTCGATCAATTCCTTTGCTTCTTCACGAGTGATTTCTCGCTTTGAAATCTCCCTTGCGATCTGCAATTTACAGCCAGTTGACCCTTCTTCGGCTTGATAGTGTGTTTCAGTTTCCACGATGTTGACCTTCGTGTTCGGACAGACGGCAACAACGCCAGGTGCGATTGGGAATCGCTTGGCATCTGCCGCGGCTTCTCGTGGTGGGAAATCAAATTTAACTCGTGTGTTTTCAATGACGAGGAAGGCTTTGAAAGGCCTACCACGCTTTGAAGTGAAATCCTCGAGCAGATCTGATTTGCCCTTGGTCATGATGACCTTGGCTTCATCTGGTGTGATAAGCCGCTTACACATTTCTTTGGACAAACCACGGAATTTACAATCCGCATAATCGCAGGCATACATGGTTTGACCGATACGAATCGTGCCATGCTCACAAGTTGGACAAGGGCATAATTCTTCGTCATTTTCATCGGTTGAGGATTGCCCCCCTCCAAGGAATTCAACACGCCCTTCGTCTGTTAACTTGACGCTTGCAACATAGGCTTCTCCCGATCTACTAAAGAAGCCATGGAGATCACTGAGTTCCCGTTCCTTGACTAATCGAGCTGCTGTGACTCTGTCGAACCACCGACCACTGGTGTCTTTCCAAAATACGAAAGAGCATCCTTTGTCCCGGCCTTCATTCTTTTCACACTGATAGGCAAGTGTAGTTTCTTTGATTGCAGCCGAACACGAAGGGCATGCTCCTATCGATTCTTCACCGAGGTATAACTCATCACGATCATGATTCTTGATTCTCTCAACCAGTGAGGTTGTCTGTTCGATGATAGCGTTCATGTATGTCGTTTTTGGGTCATCACCACGCTGAACTCGTAGCAATGAAGCCTCCATTTCACCAGTGAGTTCTGGAGAAGTAATCCATTCCACCGGAATTCTACGAAGCACGTCGATAATACGAATACCATGTGCAGCAGCGCTAATGCTTCCTCCACGGGCTCGCAGAATATACCCTCTGTCAACTAATTTCTCAATGGTATCGGCTCGGGTTGCTGGCGTTCCCAATCCCTTCTCTTTGAGGGCTGCGGCAAGATCTTCATCTTCGATGTGCTTTCCAGCGTGTTCCATGAGTCGCAATAATCCAGCTTCTTTGAGGCGTCCCTTTGGTTTCGATCGTTCTTCTTTAAACTCAAATTCACTGATGACAGCCTTACATGGATTTGATGGCAGTGTATTCCAACCCTCTGGCAAATCTTGTTTCTTTGGTCGTACTGCCCTCCAACCGGCCGTTTTGATGGTTCTCACTTCCTTCAGGAAACGTTCGCCTTCAATCGTAGCGATGCGCTTTTGCACATCCCAAACAGCGGGGGGATGCCAAGAGGCGAGGAAGGTACGGACGATTAAATCGTACAATTTTTGATGATCTGTGCTCGAGAATCCATCAGGGATTTTTCCGGTAGGAATAATAGCAAAGTGGTCGCTGACTTTTGCATCATCAAAGTTGCGACCGGTGTTTTCAAGGCCATCAGAAATCAATTTTGAACTGAAACCATTGTAGTCTTCCTGTGCGCCGAGTTGGCGGATAATTTTGTTGGTTTCTTCCTTCATATCAGTCGGCAAGTGTCGCGAATCTGTACGAGGGTAGGTTGTCAATTTGAGGTCGGCATAGAGATTTTGAGCGATCCCAAGTGTCCGCTTTGCGGACCACGACCAGAGGTTATTTGCTTCACGTTGCAGACTTGTCAAATCAAAATTGAGCGGTGGTTTCTCCTTGGCATCCCGCCGAGTTTCTTCAACATCGGCTTTGGCACCCGATTCCACGATTTGTTTCAAACGATCATGCTCTGCTTGTTCCACAATTCTGTGTGCTTTGTAATCGGGTTCGTCTGGATTGTCGACATGGTTTGTGCGTTCCCAACGTGCATTCCATGTTGCTTCACCTGCCTTAAAATCGGCATTGAGTTGCCAAAATGGCAATGGTTTGTGACCAAGAACTTCGAGTTCATGGTCGACGACCATAGCAAGGGTCGCTGTCTGAACTCGGCCAAGCGATATCGCTGCACGTTCATTTCTTTTGCGTGGAAGGAAAGAATTGGCAATCCTTGAACCATTCATACCGATGATCCAATCGGCTTCAGAACGAGCGTATGCTGCATCCTTCAATGCGTTGTAGTCATTGCCATCCTTGCGTTCTTCGTATGCAGTAGTAATGGCATCCTTGGTCATCGATTGAAGCCACATTCGAGAAGTTTTAGCTTTCGATTTTGTATGCTGAACAATGGTGCGAAAAATCAGTTCTCCCTCTCGAGCAGCGTCACAAGCATTGACAATTTCTGTGACTGATTTATCTTTGATCAATTTTGAGACTGCAGTAAGTTGTTTTTTCCCTCGTCCGCCAATCGGTTTGTATTCGAAGGTTTCAGGAACATATGGCAAACGGTCTACGGTTTTCCTCCAGTCCTTGAATGCAGCATCGTAATCATCCATGTACTTCAGTTGAAGCAAGTGACCGACCGCCCATGTTACGACAATACCATCGCCTTGCCAGTGGGTTTCATGTTTTCCTTTTACTCCCAGCACGTTGGCAATATCATTAGCGACGCTTGGTTTCTCGGCCAGAATTACAATCGTCATCGTTCTACACCGCATCGACGAGGCTACTTGAACTCTCTCTCTCACCCTCTTTGCTCACAGATACTTTAGTATCTGTACAAAAAATCATCCAATTTTTCCCAAGGTTTAGGAATTAAGCGGAACGCCATTTTTCTCTCGATTTTTCTTCATCCCATTCCTCCTCACTGTTCGGTCCTCCACAACCGACGCAGCCTGGATAACCTGCAGCCAAGAGTTCGTGACAGGCTTCTAAGACACAGTTCCAAGCCTCGTTTGTGGCCAGGGGGATCCAGCATACATTGGAATCTGGTTCTTCGGTTCCGAGGCGTGCTAGTTGTATGGATTGGGATGAACTTGGATGATGTTGAATGATGTCGATCATAGCGGACTGTGATAAATGCAATGTTGGGAATGTAAGTCTCGCAGGCTGTGCATCGCCCATGGACAAGATGAGTTGCTCCAGTTCTTCCATGTAGGATTCACCAGCATGAATCACCAGAGAATCCTCACGCAATATTCTACGCGCCACTTCCCTGACCGCTGGCCACATCGGGTCTTGAATCCGCACATTTGACTCCAATAGGCCGAAGTGTTGAAGGTTGTCGGTCAAAGGCGATGACCATGGGAATCGGCTATAGGCTCGCTAGTCGGCCATTCCTTGCCGCTCAAGATTCTGAAAAAGCACATGGAAGAGCAATTCTTGGTCTTCGATTCATGAGCAGCAATCCAGTCACACGGACTGTACTTCGTGGTTTGTATGCTCCTAAGCAATTGCCAGTGTCCCGATTTGGGTCAACGTATCCAAATCCGTTTGGCCTCGCTGCAGGGATGGATAAACGAGCAGAAGCAATACGTGGTTGGGAATCTCTTGGCCTTGGTTTCATCGAAATTGGCGGAGTGACTGCTCTTGAACAGGGGGGGAATCCAAAACCGAGGATGTTTCGTTCAGGTGCATCAAAAGCATTGGTCAATCGAATGGGATTCAATAACCCTGGTTCACAAAATGTTGCGGATCAGCTGTCCCTCCACATACGTCGACATGGCCAACCGAAGGTTCCTCTATGGGCTAATCTTGGAAAATCAAAGGTGACTCCGCTTAGTGAAGCCGCTTCAGATTATGCGACCACAATGGAACGTCTTTGGCCGCACTGCGATGTGTTTGTCATCAATGTCTCTTCACCCAACACTCCCAATCTGAGGGAATTGCAGCATGATGATGCACTTGAGAACATCGTTCAAGCATGCAATCAGGTGAATTCAAAAATGGCTGACGCCAACCAGTCTCAACCAAAGCCAATGCTCGTCAAGATTGCTCCTGACCTCAGCGATGATCAGTTGGTTGCCGTTGTCAACACTGCACGTTCTGCAGGTTGCGATGGAATTGTTGCGACGAACACAACCATTGAGCGACCAACCGCAAATACACCGAAAGATGAGCGAATTTTTGCCGAGACTGGAGGCATGAGCGGTGCCCCTGTGAATCAGCGATCAACCGAGATGATTCACCGAATTTATGAATTGACAAAGGGCGATTGGCCGATTGTTGGTGTTGGTGGAATCAGTAATGCAGACGATGCATGGGCAAAAATTGGAGCAGGTGCTTGTCTGCTACAAGCCTACAGCGGTTTTGTTTTTGAAGGCCCTGCCCTTACAAAATCAGTCGTTCATGGGCTTATTAGGAAATTAAAAGAAAGTCCGTATCAATCGTTCGATGAAGCGATTGGATTTGCGCATCGAAAAAGCCCACGGGTTGATGAGTGACGGGCTATTGGGGGAGGTTGAATGTACGCAAGACGAACTCGCTTCCTCATCCTCGGGGCAGTGATTACCATTGGGCTGTTAGGGGTGATTCTTCTACAAGCCCCCGAACCAACACGAGCAGTTGATGATCTAATGGATGATCCAGATGCATTCGTGGGTAAAGAAATTGCAGTTCGAGGTGAGGTGCTTGACGGAAGCATCGACAACACAACCCTTGTGTTTATTCTTCATGGTGAAACTCATCAATTGAGTATTGACTATTCAGATGCATCTGTTTCTAACGGATTGGGGGACAATCGCACGGTCTATGCTCAAGGCATTCTTCGGATCGAAGATGGTACATACCTCCTTGAAGCAGACATCATCAAGACCTCCTGCCCTTCAAAATACGAAGAAGAACCCGATGCCGATTGACTCGTCGTTTTTCCATTCGGTTGTCCCTTGCCGGTAGAACGCTTATCTCTTGTTTTGCTTTGGTAGGTGCATGCATGAAGATTACGAAAGTTTCACCGTGGTGAAATTGAAAGGTTTGTGCAAAGAACGAAATCTTCCTGTTTCGGGGACAAAGAAAGTCCTCATCGATCGTCTCACAAATGCAGATGAATCACTTGAAACCACATCCCCTCCAACTCAAATCATCAGTGATATGGTATCGAAGAAAATATCCATTGAAATTCAATGCACCGAATGCCCAACCATTCTTCGTGTACCTGCAGACTAT
>CBFIIS010000051.1:0-13530 GCA_965662715.1 Candidatus Poseidoniaceae archaeon
TACACCCGTTCGACACCTTGGCCATCTGAATCAATGCGCATGCCCCAGTCATCGGTGGCTTTCATGACGAAGGTTTTAGGTAAGCCTTCGGCAAGCATCAGGACATCCCCTTTGGTATCGACAGCTCGACCACTTGCAGCAAGGTAGAGATCCATATCCTCGGTGTTTGATTTGTAATCAAGGGTCATCATCCCTTGGAAGGAAATGTCTGCTCGAATGTCGAATTCCTTTTCTGGTTGAGCAGCAAGACGCATTTCTCCAGGTAAGTTTCGCATGAACGCCGTCGCTGGCCACCACTGATCGTCAACATAACGCATTTGCTGAATCATGAGTGAATCGGCAGAGAACCCATCTCGTGTTTGGTATTGAGTGGGAACTGTGACGTTGATAAGGAAAATATCACCAATGGTCGCAGAAAAGTCGGTCGATTGTGGTACGCCGATAATCAACGCTTCAACACGAGTTTCAGCGCGTCGATCAATGAAGATGGCATGGGCTGAATCAAGACGAGTGCCAAGGTCATAGGTCATATCGATTGAAACTCGAGGCACCGTGAGGTTATCTTGGGTGGAAAATACCGCATTGGCAAGAATATTGTTTGGTTGGCTGGTGTCCATTCCATCGATGATGATCTGTGCATCTCTTCCTTCAAGACCGTTGACGATGAGACTGAATTGCTCCCTCAATGGTTGCCAAGCATCCATCGCTAAATCAATCTCATAAACCGGAACATCGCCAATCATTCTGAAATCATACTCAAGGAAAATACGACCGGATGGTAAACTTGGCATCCAAGATTTCAGATGCCATGCCCTGCGCAGTTCAATTGAAATTCCTTGGTCGACCCAAGCAGAGGTGTCAACGCCCTCAAGTTCGCTGTCGAGCACAACCCCATCCTCGAGGATGTCTGCTGCGATTTCTGCATACGAGACGTTGGCCAATTGAAGGGCCTCAATGAACGCTGGAGCTTCAGAAGGTGTCACTTTGTAATCTTCTAAGATTTCATCAACAACGCTCCTACTCGTGAGGGTGAAAGTTGGCATTCGGCTGTAATTAAAACTGACAAGTGTAGCTTCGTTGAAGTTGGCATGAACTCCATGCACCCATTCTGGTTCTTCGTTGACATTCGATCCCTTGCGTACATCTGCAGTGACGTTAAAGGCCTCACCTGTGACCAAATCAATCCCAAGAGACATGTTGTTTTCTTCTGTGGTAACACCGCCTAAATCCACCGTCATGCTGTAGACGAGGTCGTTGACAACCGAACCGAAATCAACCAAATCGCCGAGGAAGAACGAGAGCGCTTCGACGCCATCACCCTCATCGAAGGTCGGCAATTGAAGTCCAGTCGAGTCAACTGCACTTGGAAAGGCGACGGTGATGTCTGCAGGCAATGGATCTACAGCAATGCGCCCATTCATGCCTTTGAACCGGTCGACGTGATCGGTTTCATCCTCAAGGATAATGTTGAACGGAGCAGATTCTGCTCGCATCATTTCGATACGAGAGTTGCCTTCTGGACCGGTCGAACCAGGTTCCAGTGGGGAGAGGCGTTGAATGCTGGTGACTTCGGAAATCGCCACACTGAGGCTGGCTTCACCAATGTCTTCATTCACCCAGAATCTGAAATGATCACCGTCCATCGTCAGAGGCGTTGTGGCGTTCGTCATCTGAATCTGGATGCGTTCCATTGGTTCGTTAGCCACATAGCCCACAGTGTCGCCCAGCACCAATGAAAACGCTGCTGGCAAGCCCTCCAAACGAATAGCATTCCGTTGCGTTGCACTTTCACCGCCATAGGTGATGGTACCAATTGGATCGCTTGCTGAATAGGTCATTGCTTCTGAGGTCTGTGTGAGATTGAATGTGCTTGGGCGGTTTGAAACAGTGGCGGATTGACGGGTTGCGTTTTCCAAATCGCCATCCGTGTGTTTCATGTGGCCAATCAGCAAAGGTCCGCCTTCGAGACCGCGTAATTCCATTTGGCGTACATCATTGACAGGGTCGTAGGAATGTTCGACATCCGTAATGCCTCCAATTCGCGCACTCATCGCCACTGGAACAAGTGGATCTATTGGACCAAGTCTTCCATTCACCGTTGCTGCCTCAGTGTCTTCAGACAGGAGAATGTGATCAATTTCTGGCAACCATGGGTTGTCTGTGCTTGATATCGAGAAAGTCACTTGACCAATTGGCATTGGTTCTCGAACTGAATCGGCCAGCGTGTTTCGAACTTGATTTCGGCAGTGTAAACCGACAGCCCCTCCCTCGGAACCAGCAGTACCAACAATGGCCTCGGGTAAGCCGTTCACGATGTCTCCCACGTCAAGGATGACCTCGATAATTGTCAGAAGTGCATTGTCGAAGATTTGCGCAATGGTGTTCAAATTGGGATTGTCAAAGTTGACCCTGCTCAGTCCGCTTTCAGGAATCATGAAGCTGCCTTCAACAATGATGACTTTAGGCACATTGTCGATTTGCATGACCAACGAGGAGCGGTCTGATTCGTAGCCACCGCGTTTGAATGTGGACTTGTATTCCAATCGGTCAATCGACTCAGTGCCCGCGATCAAAATCAGGGTGTTTGGTGGTTCAGCAGGGTTCACCGGCAGTGTAGGATCATTGACGTTGGTGGTTGAATCGCCTGTGAAGTTCTTGATGGCAATGATCAACGAAAGACGTTCAGGAATGTCGCCTGGGAACTCTTGACTGCCTGGTGCTTCTCCAATCATTGTGAAAATTGCTGCAATTTCTTCAGTCGGCATGGTCCCGGATGGAAGCCCTCGTACCCAACTTCGTGAGTCGGTTGTGTTTCCGAAGGGATTGTCACCCTCGGGCGTGTTTGAGCGATCCTCGAAGTAATGCAAGAAAAGATCAACGCCGACATCGGAGAAAATCTCCACCGTGTCAAAGGTGTTCTGGCCGAGGTTATCGTTTCGCAGGGTGATGTCAACCTCTTCTGGAAGGCGGGTTTCGCCCTTTTCTGGATGGAAGCCTACATCGATGTAGGCCATTTCCAACACTGGGGCAGAAGTCCCGCTTCCGTAGCCGTCAAATCGAATGAACCCGACCCCGACACCAAGGCCACATTTGTGTTCGTCGCTCTTTGCAAGATGATCTGCGATTGGATCGAAGTAGGATTCATCCTCACAATCGGTTTGCCGGTCATCGCCAGGAGCATCTGGGTTGGAGACACGGATGGCATACGGTGCTGAGATGGAAGTGAGGCTCAAGTCCGATGGATTGATCGTGCCACCAAACAGGCCTGCTAAGAATTCGAATGTGTTGGTCACCAGGGCGTTCACTGAAAATGACATTCTCTGGAGCCCGACAGAGAGGGTGTATTGGTGAGGAGGTTGTGTAAATTGGGAATCAATGATGACAGCGTAAGATTCTGAGTCCTGAAGGGTCAAATCAAACGCTAGTCCTTTCATCAAACTGACTTCTAGATTTGCCAAATCATCCCAGAGAGGATCGTTTTGGTCAAGCGCAGTCACCGCCCATTGGAAGGTTGGTCTCACCCATAACTCCTCAATGCAAGGAACCGTTACAGCCGGCACTCCGGGTGCCGGACTCGGCGTGACAATGCAATCACCGAATTCCAATCCAAAGCCATCGTCTTGAGTGATCAATCCTTGAATCGTCAATCCGACTGACAGATCATCACCCCCATCACCGTCAATGTCGATGTAGTTGTTGAAAAGCACAAGATCTGTGCCGACGAGGATCTCACCGGTAAAGGTCCCATTTTGCCATGCTTCAAAGGATGGTCCGTTGTTGCGGGATGAGAAATTCACATAGATTGCATATGTGTTAATGCCAATCCCGAGAATGTTGTCGAGACCGAGGGAGTTGACTGAAAACAGAGTCTCGAACAGGTTGTAGGGCCAGCCATCTGGTTGTGTGGAGGTGTCGATCAAGAACTCGTAAGGTCGCGGATGGTCCACTTCAAACGATGAACTGTCCCTCAGGGTGACATTGTCAAGATAGGCACTCGCTTCGGTCAAGGCATCGTTCGGTCCAATCGAGCGAGCGCTGGAATCAACATCATTCAATGCAGTGAGAGCGGCTTGGGTTGCTAGTTCCCCTTCACCGCTTTGCGTTCGTGCATTGAGGGTTTCTTCAAGCGCATCGAGCACCCCGAAATCATCGCGTGTCACGGAGAGGTCGCCTTGTACGGGTTGCGCAAGAGAGGCGAACATCAACACGACAAGGAACACAGCCATGCGCCTTGGGTCTCGTTTCTGAGGCAAACCTGCCCGCACGACACGAACGGCAACCTCATCCATGCATCAAGGAAGCAACGCCACTATGAGAACCCATCCCCTTCATGCATGGATTCTGTAATGTATTCAGCGCTATCATGCTTCAACAACATGGTCCATGTTGCACGCTGGACATGCCACAACAGCCTGGGCCATTCCTTCAGGCAAATTGACTGAGAATGTGGCGCCACAAGAAGAACATGGAATAGATCTTGTCCGATCCTCTGTTTCAGGGGTTGGCGTGGGCAAGGTCGGCGTTGCTTCTTGTGGTTGTGGTGGAGGGGGTGCTGCAACGTTTTCTGGCAGTTGAACCCCGCCACTTTTCACCACCGTTTGTGGTGCCTCTGCTGGCATGAGGTCATGCGGAATTTCTGTTTCAAGTGACAATTCTGGTTCATTCTTCACGCCATCATCTGCAAATAATGCCATGGCGTCTGCAGCTGCAGCTTGAGAGCCCATACTGATGGATGGGCTAACCGATGGTGGTGCAAAGGCCGATGTGGTTTGCATTGTATTGCTTGAACCGTAAATCGATTCCAGTTCAGCGGCTTTGGCTTGTTCCTCTTGAACGGCTGCTGGTGTCACTTCACCAACATCAAGACCGGCAAGAATCGTCGCTGAAGCAAAGAGCGGGGTCTTACGGGAATCCACAACGTTGGCAATGTGTGCTTTGGCTTCTGGAACCGATAGCCCTCTGCCGACGAGAAGTTCAACCGCAACACCGTGCTGCCAACGTCGATGGCCAACAAGGGCGATGCCCATGGTTAAGGTGCCGATGAACAAAACGATGAGCAAAATCCCTGCGATGTTTCCTTCTTCTGTTGGCTCGCCAATGTTGAGGGTAAATGCATGGCTGTCTGAGTTGTTGGATGGGTCAAAGACAGTGACGACAACAGTATAGGTCCCCGGTTGTTTGAATGTGAGATCGGCCTGACTGCCGGTTCGATCTGGGTCATCCCTTGCATCACCATTCCCGTCGCTGTCCAAGTCGGGGTTGAGGTCCCAATGGTAGCGAAGAATCGAGGACCCATCAAATGGATCATTGGCTTCAACAACGCACGTGACGGCTTTATCGATCATTCCACTCGAAGGGAGAACATTCAGTGATGTTTGTTGTAAGACCGGCAGCGTGTTGTCAATCACCACGATTTTTGTTGAGGTTGCATTGGTATTTCCCGAGGCATCCGTCACAGTGAGTACGACCTCATGCGTACCGATGGAAGACCAGGAAAGAAGAATCGAATTGTTTTGCCCAAACGGAGCGCCGTCAAGGTTCCAAGCGCATGCTGAAACAAGGTGATCATCGCTGCTGCTGTCGCAATTGAGAATCAATGCATCATTGACCAGTAAACGCCAGCCACCTGCAACCGGTTGACCGTTTCCTCCAATTCGAGCAACAGGGTCGATCACGTCATTGACAGCAAGTGTTGTTGTTGATGATGCCATCTGTCCAGTCGGCGAAGTCGCCCACAGGGTAACCGTTCGCTCCCCTGGTGTTGGCCATGATGCTTGAGCGGTGAAGCCAGTCGCATCAGCGTCGTTATTTGCAGTGCCATCATTATCCGAATCAACATTTGAATCAAAATCCCACTGCAAAGTGTCGATCTGGCTCAAACGATTTGGGGTTGCTGATGCGTCAAAGTTCACGGTTGTACCAACGGTTGTCGAACCATCTGCATCGCTCGAAAAGACCGGGTTAAGGGTGGGGGACAATTCCACTCGAACGGTCATGCGTAGAGGCTGATCTCCATTGGCACCACCGACTGGCGTGTCGGTGTTGTCCGCAACAAGGATCAACGCCTCTCCATCCAATTCGTTGGGAACAATCCATGAGAAGGACGCCGAACCTTCGATGGACTGGAGAGATGCACCCGTAATGGAAAGCGTTCCTACACCACCCGAAGTGTACAGGTCGTTCATGTTCTGCGTTTGGAGGTAGACGTCACCTTGAGATTCAAGCGACCATGCTGTGACCACAACACTGGTGCCCGCATCCAATCGCAAATCATCACCAGAGAGCAAGGTCTGGTAATCGTTTGAGGGGATGCCTATCAAATCATGATATGGAGTCCAATAGGCTTCATCAATAGCCTCCACATTCAAACTTGCCCGGCTGTCATTTCCACCTAAATCACCCATGCCTTGGTCGCCATCGTGGTCAAGGTTGTCGAAAACGATGTACCACGTTTTCTGATTGATGGATGCTGGAACCTTCCAATGGAATGAATAGGACCCGAGTGCGGACTCTGTCGATGGAATTTGTTCGTATGATGAACGATAGGATTGACCTAAGTCATATGGCTGAATTGTGTTTTGATCAAAGACAAGAACATCCAAAGCATCGTCTATGATGTTGATGCTGATATCAAAGACATCGCCTGGAATGAGCACCCCGAGCGAGACTTTGACGCATGAACCATCGGCAATGGCATCCGAACTTGAAAATGCAGCAGCCGTTGTCTCCGTGCACCCTGGGGCAGCACGGCCAGCGTCCGCCACTGCTGATGGAGGAACCATGAGCATGACAAACAGCAAAACCGCCGCAATACAGGAACGCATGCTCTGCTGTTGTTCATCGCCCACTTGAATGATGTGGAAGAATGTTTCACGCAACCCAGTCCTTTCCGGACCATGTATGGTGGCTCACATCCGCATTGTCATGAAGCAGCACACGATCGCCATCATGAGCAAGTGTGATCTCCAGTTGAGCACCATCAATGACGCCCTTTGCTTCAGCCAGTGGGACGCTACCGTCTTTGATGCGAGCACTGAAATGAGTGAGAACAAGGTGCTTGGCGCCACACGCAAGTGCGGTCCGAACAGCGCCAGTAGCCGTCGAATGCAAGTGTTCCGTGGCGTGGTCTTGGGTGTCTTCGAGGAAGGTTGCTTCGTGGACCAACAAATCCACGCCATCCAAGGCGACAATGCCCGGTGCTTGTTCCGCTGTGTCACCTGAGACAACGACTCGTCGAGGCCGTATTGAGGCGCCTCGGAAGGAAGATGCCTCCAACACTGTGCCATCTGAAAGGGTTACATCACGACCCTGTCCCAATTCTGTTTGCTGTTCTGTTGTCAGACGTAACTCTGCTGCTTTTAGACGATTGAACTTGCCAGACTTTTCCTTTGCTTCAAACATCCAAGCACACGAAGGCACGGAATGCTCGGTGGACAGGGGGACCAAACGGATCTGTTTCCACCCTTTGGGTTGTGGCATCACTGACAGAGGCGAGACTTCACCCGTGTCCGGATTCAGTTCAACCCATGAATCAGCCTGGACATCACCAAGGATCCAGCGCACTTCGTAGCCCAACCCTTGGCTTGTGGCACCGAGGCTATGCCAAGACTGCATTTGCCGTGCGAGTTCTGCAGGAGGTGCACCATCGGGAATTGGTTGACGATCAATGAGAGCGGACAAGGTTTCTGCTGAGGTTGGACCGATGATCAACAATGGATTTGTTCGCCGGTCGAGAGCCATCGTTTGCAACCAAGGTAGCAGGCCCCATGTGTGATCCAAATGGCCATGCGTAAGACACACAACATCGATTTTTGCGGCCTTGAGAGAGGACGGGGGTTTTTGGCTTTTCAATCGCTTTCGATGCTCTGCATACCGGGTTTGGAAGCCCTCGCCTGCATCGATGACGGCAATCCCATCCTCGCAAGACATCAAGCTACCACTGACATTTCTATGGCTTGCTGGTCGCGCTGAGGCAGTCCCAAGGATGTGAAGTTCCACCTGCATCACCACCTCAAGCATTCAATGGAATTGGTGTTGGCGGGAACCAACGCAGCAAAACGATTTGATCAATGGCTCGGATCCAGCGCCATGGAATAGCCAGATGGACTGAACCTTCGACAAGCGCTTCATCAGGATCACGAACAAAGAGGTGGGTGCACTGCATTCCGTTAGCATCGACCACAGCGTCGTGAACAACACCAAGCCTTCGCCCGTCTGGGAGGAAGACCTCGAGCCCCGTCAAGCGGGTAACGGTGTCTTCGCCTTGAACCATGGTTGTCCCTCACACTTCCGAGGAGTCGACGGGCAATAAATCAAACCCGAAAAGGATGGGAACAACTGCGATTGGTTGCTCTGGTACAAAGCAGCGTTATGCTCACTTGCCACGGTTGAGGTTTGCCTTGAGTGAAGGTCGCAACTTCTCTGCGCCCTTCCCCTTGTTGTGCAAACCACGTCCGCGCTTTCCAGCGGAGGTCTTACCACGGTAAGCTCGTCCACGGTGGGAGTTGTTTCCATTCGCTCCACAGAACACACCAAGTTGCTTATCGTTGATGATAGCAGGGTGGTGGGTATCGATCATGATGACTTCGTAGAACTTGTGCTTGCCGTCTTGGCCAACCCAGTAGGAATTGAGGACTTCGAGGTTTGGGAAGTGGCGTGCAACACGCTCTTCAGCCATGCGCTGGGTGTTCTTGGCCATGGTGATTTTCTTGATACCGGCCTTCGATGGCTTGCGCTTCATGTGAATCTTACCCTTTCTCAATCCACCACGGCGGATTCGGGTTCTGATGAGGACGACACCTTGCTTTGCTTTGTAGCCAAGTCGGCGGGCAGCGTCAAGGCGAGTTGGTCGCTCGATGCGGCAGTTGACGGGTTCACGGCGCCATTGAGCCATTCGAGTCTGCCTGTACATGTGAGGCAGTGCATCGTTTGGGCGCTTCCAAGTTTGACGAACGTGTTGGTACAATCCTTGAGCCATGATGAACACCTACGCTTCTCAGCATCCAGCCGACAAAACTCCCCTTTATGAGCCTGTCCACGCGACCAAAGAGTCCAACACCTCGCCAAAACGCGTACTGCAACTGCGATGAAGTTCAGGATTCCGGTTGAGAGGCGAGCCCTTCAGCAACGATGGCACGCCAACCACCCCAAAGCGAAAACGCATTACTGTAGCCCATGTCCTTCAGCGAAGCTGCAGCAATGGCGCTACGAAAACCGCCGCCACAATACAACACAAGGCGAGTATTGTCGCTCAGTTCGTGCTTCTCAATGTCCCGTTCTAGGACACCTTTACCGATATGGACAGAGCCTTCCAAGTGCCCAGCTTCAAATTCATGGCGCTCCCTCACATCGATGACCACCAAAGGCGAGCCGTCCTCGAGCATGGCCTTGAGTTCAACAGCACTGCATTCAGGGATCCTCGTGCGGGCTTGCTCGACCATTTGGAGAAACTTTGGACTGTGTTTTTTCGCCATACCCCTCCCAGGTCGGATAGCCTCTTGAGGCCTACGGCCCACGGACACTCATGGCGGGACAGATCACTGGGGCCGAAGCTGTTCTTCAAGCCCTTAACGACAATGAACCCATCACTATGGTTCTTGTCGATCGTGAAAAGGACACGGATGTCATTCGCACAATCTGTGAATCAAAGGGCATTCGGTTGGAAGAAGGATCAACCAACGATTTGTGGCGCATGTCGGCACAAGGTCATGTCGACGCTCTCGCTCTCGTTGGGCGCGTTCCTGAAGCGTCGCTTGAAGAAGTGTTTGAACGAGGTGGAACCATTTGGTTTTTTGACGGGGTTACCTACTCGACAAATCTTGGATTTGCTATTCGAACTGCCGAAGTTGCCGGCGCAGATGCAGTGCTCCTCAATGTCGCCAAAACTCACGAAGAACGTAGAACGATTCGACGCTCAAGCATGCGTGCTGATCGATTTATTCCAGTGGTCTACACCACCACGGACGACATTCTTGCTGCTTCGAAAAAACACGGAACTCGAATCATCGCTGTGGAAGATGTGGGCACCCATGGCCCGTGGGAAGAAGACTTGACAGGTGACGTGGTGCTCGTCGTCGGAGCAGAAAAGGAAGGCATCAGCCAACACGTGCTCGATGCTGCAGATGCCTGTGTGTTGTTGCCAATGGATGGCTTTGTTCCCTCGTACAACCTTCAAGTCGCTGTCAGCGTGGTCGCTGTTGAAGCCCTTCGCCAACGGCAACTAAAATCATCCAAATAGGCTTCCCAAGCCAGAAAATCCTTCCTTGTCATCTGAATCTGAGTTTGTCGGTTCGAGGCTTGAGAGGATGAAGTCATTCACTTTTCTCTCTGTCGAATCTTTACAGTTGGCATTCAAATAACATTCAATCAGTTCTCGCTCCTCAGCAGAGGTCGAGTCGGCAAGGTATCGTACTGAAAGGGCTTGTTTGACCAATGGATGATCAATCTCGCACAACCGGCGAACAATCTCAGGGTGCCAATATGATTTCCTGTTTTCAAGGAGGTAGAGGCAATCTGGAAGTGCTTCTTCTCGGGCCATCAAAATGTATGTATCAAGAAGTGGACCAAGCACACAATGGTGTTCAAATCGAATCAACCGTCGCAGAATATGCATGTACTCTTTTTGGGTCGAATCGAGGATGAGGCCAAGCATTTGAATGGCGCTTACTTTGCATTCCTTTTGTTTGCTATTTGTGAGTTCAACCAGAAGAGCCATGTAGGGCTTCATATTGAAATCTCGACCGTAAAACAAAGCCTCCAAAGCCGTCATCACGAAGGCCTCATTCGGTGTTTGATACAGCGCTTTTTTGAGTTGGCGAAGTGAGGCTGCACATTCAAGTTGACCCATGGCGGACAGCGTGTTTTTGACGACGTTTTCATTCTTGTCAGAAAGCATGCCCTGCAATTCTTTGAACGGGAAAAATTTGTACAGGGTTGAGGGGTACATTTCAATCGGAACATCTTTGGAAGAAAGCAACATCAACAATGCAGCACACAAATCCAAATCGGGCACATTATGAGTGTAGCCTGAGCCCATTTCGATGCAAAGTTCACTCGAGTTGACAAAAGCAGGAACATGCCCGTGAGTCCAGTAGCATTCAGAGAGGGAACGTTCTGCACACAAACGAACGTCGACTTGGATTTTGACCTTGCCCATGTGCGCGGCAACGACGACACCTGTCGATGTGTTCTCATACTCGAGCGCCCCATTTGAATCCGCAACAATCTCATCAATCCAACTGATGGCCATGATGTTGCGTTGCAGATCATCCTTGTCGAAATCACCTTCAACCTTGATGAGACCAAAGGTGCTCGAAATGTTTCCAGCAGATGTGATGTGAGGTTTTCTCTGCTTTATCGCTCGCGCCATCCCTAGGATAGCCTTCGAGGCTACTTAAACAACCGATTATTGGGCGTTCGACCAAAATTGGTCGATCTCTTCACCTTCAAGCATTGGACCAATATGACGATCGATGACGGCCCCGTCTTTGCCAATGAGAATGAGTGTTGGTGTGTTGTTGATTTCAAAGTCTTGGGCAAGATTAACGTTCATTGAAAATGGGGCATCAACGGTGCTGTCTTCTTTGCTTTCGTTCACCTGTGTATGCCAATCCTGTAGCTTCTCTTGATTCCAATTTACTTCTATGTGTTTTTCTCACGCCGACAACGATTCGAAAGGCTACGAACAGAGATAGCCGAAGCAAAAACGAACAACGTGCTGATTGAAATTGAAGTTCGGGTAAACGAATTGATTAAAGAACGAAAAATCAAGACTCTCCACGGACTTATTTTGAGAAACACCATTGAAGAGCAAGAGAATAAAATCCGTTCCCTGGCAACCCAAGAAGAAGAATAAGTCACTCTTCTTGGAGGACCTTTTCAGGCGTACCTGACGAGCCTCTGATCATCAAGAGGCCAAACAGAAGCACCGCAGAACTGCCCGTACCAATCGCCACGTAGAGAAGAAGATCTTCGGGCGTCAGTGCTTCGTCTTCAGCTGCATTCTCGTCTGCCGGCGAGTCATCAGCGCCTTGCGTCACGCCAAAGCTGCTGCCAACCGGTGGTGGGGTGGAGGCGTTGTGGCTGTCCATGTCCTTGAACAATCGAATGGTCGCGTTGACCACCGAGCCATCTGAACGGATGTCCTGATAGCCGTAGTCGCCTTCTGTCCAATTCACATCGAAGACAACGAAGAACATGGTCGTGCACTCAGGATCGACTTTTGTGTTGTTTTCATCGGTTTCACAATACGCATGAAGTTCTCCAGAATCCCAATCGAAGGTGCCGTTGTACAATCCATCGCCGTCGTGGTCATAGACCAAACGATGCGTGAGGTTCGAGGCGTTATCGGTATTGTACCAGATGATGGAATCGTTATGGAAAATTTCTGGTGAACTTTGTGAAAAACCATTTTCCTTGACGAGCACGGTGAACGCACTGGCTGTGTGGGCGCTTGATTGCATTGGCGTCAGCACCACTGCTGACAAAAGGACAAAAATCAATGCTGGCAAAGCCATGCGTCGCATGTCTTGGAGGCTTAGGCCCCGATAGATAAAACATAGCGAGCATGAAGGTTGCAAGGCGCTTCAACGGTCCAATTCAAATAGAACCCATCAAGTCACGGCCCATGCGCCCTAATAGACTGCTCAAAGATAAGGAAGCAGCGGACAAAGTCATCACCTATGCATTCGTTGCATTGGCCATTATCAGTTTGCTCTCTGCCACCGGATACCTTGCCCTTGGCGGAAGTAAAAATGTCAACAACATGGACGATGTGAACGAGTGGGTCGATCCTGTTGTCGAAATCGAAGATGAAAACCACAGCCACACCGATCTGCTCGCTCACCGCTTGCAAACCGACAACATGCTGCTCATCGATTACCACAACCTCAACTGCGACGGTAATGTTGCGCCTCCTCCAGAACTCGATAACGTGGCAGGACGGCCATGTTTCCCTGAATACAAGAATGTCGGACCAACCCCTGGTGACTCATCAGAAATCGCCATTGAGGGCAACTTCATGGAAGATTGTGTCAAAAACGCTGACGGAACAGGCGGATGCTATGCCTATGTTTCGTCCTACAACCAATTCGAAATCTTGGACATCTCTGAACCAAACAACATTGTTTTGCTCTCAACATACTATGCCGAAGTTGGTCGAATGATTGACATTAAGGTGACCCCTGACAACAACTGGGTTTTGGTCAACCACGAATTGACCAACAGTGACTTGGACCCGATTCCTCAAGATGACGATGCAAACAGCGGTGCAAACCGGCTTGACGTCATTTCTGTTGTCAACAAGAATGAACCAATTAAGGTTGCAGAATGGAACAACCCACCAGCCGGATTCCACAACCAAGACATGCATGTGGACTGCGACTGGGAACCTGCCAACCCACTTTGGTCAATCGAAGAATGCCATCTCTTCCTCTATGGCGCAGATCCATATCCTGAAATGGTGGAAGGTGACTCGGGTACATTCTACAAAGGCACTCAGATTTTCTACGTCCCTCTCGGATTTGAATCGTG
>CBFIIS010000052.1:0-12886 GCA_965662715.1 Candidatus Poseidoniaceae archaeon
GTTCATCGAAGGTCGAAGGGAACGAACGGATGCCATGCTCACGATCGTTTTCAACATCCATTCGTGCGTAATTGATGTCAAAGGCGGCAATCCACAGCGCTACACCGATCGAGATCGGAAGAATGGTTGGAGCCCAAAGAAGATCATTGCCCGTCGCGAGTTGGCCAGTGATAGCAGCCCAACCATGCACGTCACCTGCGATGGCAACCCACGCACCTGCAGGAGCAAGGCCCAAGCAGAGTCCAAGCCAGAAGTGGCACAGCCAGGTGTATCGCTTCATGTAGGGGTAGACGACGAAGGTGAGCACCGGCAACCAGGCCATCATCAAAGCGACTTGATTGAGCAGGCCTGCACTGACCAAAAGCAAGAGTAAGAACGCCCCAGCAAGCCCCCATGCCGTGTTCAGACTCATGGCGCCTGAGGCAAGGTGACGGTTCTTTGTGCGGGGGTTGGCCGCATCGATGTCACGGTCGATGATCCGGTTCAGGGCCATTGCAAGGCCTCGAGCACCGACAGCGGCCAAGAGGATCCACAGCAAGTCGATGCCAGGGGCGATGTCAAACTGATCAGTGGCAATGAAATAGCCAATCAGGACAAATGGAAGCGAGAACAATGTGTGCTCAATTTTGATGAACGATAGAACCTGCTTCGTGTCCATCAAGCCTTGCCTCCAAAGGAAAGATGCGGCGGCCATTGGTACTTAGCAAGTTCCGGGTGTTTTGCGACCTTTTCCAGTGTTTCTTGGCTGTGGAGGGTGATTGAGGGCCATCGTCGAACCCCATGTTTCTCCGAAGGTATTGGGGTTGTAGCATCCCAGCATAGGCGCTGATGGGCTTCATCGAAACTCAAACCGCGCCCAACGTCAAACCTCGAAGTCAGTTGCCATAGCAATCGGCGCCGCGCCTTCTTGCAGTGCAAATCAAGGTCGTTGTTGGTGATAAAGAGCCATCGCAGTGAAGAATCATTGTCCAATTGCCAAATTGAATTCTTCAATTGGTTAATCATCTCTTTTCTCGTCCCCTCAGCGCTGTCATTTGAAGATTCAGAGCCCTCTTCGGGTGTGGGCGTGCCTTCGACATCGATGCTGACGACCATGATGCTACCTCTCAGCATGCGTGCATCCACCACGTCATCCAAGGCGAGCACATCATCAAGGCGATCGAATGATGGCGGTTCAGCTTCACCTTGTCGCCATGCTGGCACCTCTTGGCGGAAGGAACCTTCGAGTGGTGGGTTTGGCGACCGAGGGTCTGCCGCCGCTAATGTCGTTGCATCGATGAGCAACTTACTGTGAACGTTTTCATACGGACTTGCAGCCTCCAAGGAATCTGCAACCATGCCTTCGAGAACAACCACATCGCTGGCAATGTCGACCTTGTCGTTAAGGGCGTCCAATAGAGCCTCCAAATCCTTAGGATTCTGATGTTCGTCAACTGCGATGATGGTTTTGAGGAACATCATTTGACCAGCGCCTAACAACCCAACAGCAGTTTTCCGACCCTGTCGAGGGTAGCGTTGTTTGGATGCAACAACGGCAAGGTTGTGGAATCCAGTTTCCATTGGGAGGTGGACGCTCTTCACATCACGGTGTTGGAAGTTGAGCACCGGGGAAAATTGGCGCCCAATCGCTTCGCCGAGGTGACCGTCTTCCATCGGCGGTAGGCCGACAATTGTTGCTGCGAGCATGGCGTCTTTCCTGCATGTGATGGCTGTAACGTGCATCACTGGATATTGTCCAGTGAGTGAGTAAAACCCAAAGTGATCGCCAAAGGGCCCTTCAAGTCGAGTTTCTCCTGGTATGCAATAGCCTTCAATCACGATGTCAGCTTCAGCGGGAACCATCAGGTCTTGAGTCAATGCTTTGGTGATTGGTAGGGACTTTCTTCCAAGAATTCCAGCAAACTGGTATTCACTCAAGTTGTCCGGAAGGGGTGATATGGCCGAGAAAATCAGTTCGGGAGGCCCACCCATGCAAATAGCGACAGGCATTCGTCCATCGCCACCTGCTTCTTTGACGGCTGCTGCATGGTCTGCCGCATGCTTGTGAATCTGCCAATGCAAGCCGATTTCCTTCGGCCCAAACACTTGGGCTCGGTACATCCCAAGGTTGTGCTCTCCATTTTTCGGGTTCTTGGTGACCACTAATGGAAGGGTAACAAATGGCCCACCGTCCTTTGGCCAAGTTGTTGGAATGGGCAGTTGGGTGAGATCGGTTGGAAGTCGAACGCGTTGTGAGTTTCCTTTCCGCTTCTTCTTCGGTGGCATCGCCAAAGCGTCTCTGAGCAGAGGGAGGGCTTTCCATGGCTTTCGCATGTAGAGTCCAATATCTGGCTTCATCATGGCGACCATTCGGTCTCCAATTTCGGTTTCGTGAGTTGCGCCCAAAGCCCGCATGGTACGGTCCTGATCGCCAAACAGATTCATCACCAGTGGGATCTCGCTGATGGACCCATCAGCAAGCCGAGGTTGTTCAAAGACAACAGCAGGGCCGTCATTCTTCACGAGGAGGTCTGCAATGGCACCTGCTTCGAACTGGACATCGACGGGCCGACTGATGCGCAGCACCTCTCCTCGTTGCTCGAGATGCTCGAGCCACCGTTTGGAAGTCTTCCACGCCACAGCCCTGCGTGGGGTGGCCTTCATTTGAACCGTCGTATTTTTCTGTGCGCATCACAGATTCATTCTCATCGGTTTGATACATGCATTGAAAGGGAGTTGCTCCCGTTTCCATCTATGCGCAGGGTGTTCATGCTGATGATTTCGGTTGCGCTTCTGTGTGCAACCGCTCAAATGGCAGCAGCAGATTCCTCCGATGTCATTGTCACTGTCGACAGTTCAAGCCTCCGTTTTAGTCCCTCGGAAGTGACGGTAACCGAGGGGCAAGCCGTTCGGTTCATGTGGTCAGGTCAAGCCCTTCCACACAACGCCGTGGCTGATGATGGACTGTTTGATTCAGGTGAACCCGAGCGAGACGTCGATTACAGATTTGTCTTCGAGCCAGGGACTGCAGGCACGCACAGCTTTGTCTGCGAACCGCACGCAAGCGTTGGTATGGTCGGAACGGTGATCGTCGAAGCGGCTCCAGTTGAAGAGGTCGAAGAAGAGCAAGTCGTCGCCCAAGACACGCCATCCGTTTCGCTTGTCAGCAGCCTCTTAGTGATCGCCTTCGCAGCAGTTGTCGTCACTCGGTACAACGATGACGAGCAGGTGGAATGACCGCTTGCTTCATGTGCTTCCATCGATTGAACTTGACCATGGGCGAAGCAGCGCAAGTGTGTGATGTGCTTATCATCGGAGCAGGTCCCGGTGGTGGTTCGGCAGGATTGCATGCCTCCCGAGCGGGTTTGAAGACCATTATCGTCGAAGCAGACCCTGAAGTTGGAACCCCTGTTCATTGTGGAGAATGCTTGAGCCACCTTGCTGTGGAGAACCTCGATTTGGAGATTCCAGACCATGTCAAAGCCCTCGATGTCACCGGCATCCGCGTCATCTTCCCCGATGGCACAGAAAAATTACTGACAGAAAAGGGATACGTGCTCGAAAAGCATCTTTTCGAACGTTGGCTCTGCGATGAAGCTGGGAAAGAAGGAGCAACACTTCTGCTGCATCACAAGGTAACATCAATGGAGCGAGTTTACAATAGCAAAAATGAATTTTCCAATTGGAAAATTGACGGCAGAGGTGATGGCTTTCCGATCGAATGCAAGGCGGTTATCGATGCGTCTGGCGTGAGCGGTGCAGCATCGAAGTTGCTCAAGATGGGTACGGAAGTGGAAGTCATTGCAGGCTTCCAGTACGAGATGCTGGATGTTCCAAACGACGGTTATCTTGACTTTTACCTCTGGCCAAAATACTCACCGCACGGGTATGTGTGGATGATCCCCAAGGCAGGTGGAAGAGCGAACGTCGGTTTGGTCACCACAGATAAAAAAGGGGCCATCAAGTACCTCAATTCCTTTATTCAAGATACCTACCTCGATGGTAAACCCACTGTCAATCCACCATGGCGAGCTGAAGGTGTGAAGGTACGTCCGTTCGGTGGAACGATTCCCATTTCTGGGCCTCGTTCGACCACGGTCGCTGATGGTGTCATCCTTGTCGGTGACGCTGCAGGATTCACTTCCCCGCTCTTCGAAGGCGGTTCCCACCTCGCCCTTTGGTCGGGCCGAGAAGCAGCCCAAACCATTGCAAAAGCCCTCGCTGAAGGCAACATGTCAAAAGCGAGATTAGGTGCTTATGAAGCCGCTTGGAAAAAGCGATTCCCGCCGTATCATAAGATTCTGAAAGGTAAAACAGCACTCTATGACCTGACGGATGAAGAAATGTCGATTATGGCGAAGTGTTTACCTGAGGAGTTAGGCAACATGTCGCCACTGCAAAAATTGGGTATTGGGTTGAAGATCCTTGTGACGAAACCCATCCTTTTGACCAAGCGCGTCATCCCTATTCTGCTCTCGTTTGGCTACTCAAGAGCAAAGCATTTCGGTTGGTAATCACTGATTTCAATCCGCAATGTCCTTGAAGGATGGTCGCTGGTCAGCAACCATGTGGGGTGCGACGCTTTGGTTAGCCCTCCTCGCTGCGGCGGTGCTTCTGTTCCGCCCTCGTATCCATCAGCAATCCAAAGGTGCATCCTTGGTGCTTCACGCTTTGATGATGCTTCCTTTTCTTGCCTTAGCAAGTCGCTTTCTTGTCAACGACACCAGCATTCACCATGTGGTGGCCTACGGTGGTGCTGCGCTTCCTCTGAAGTACCGGTTTGCAGCAACATGGGCTGCTCGAGAAGGCCCGCTTTTGCTTTGGGTGCTGTGGATGTCATTGCTTGCTTGGTTGTGGCGCAAACCCATGTCTGGTGAAGGCGAACACACCCACATCCTTCGTTTGAGACTTATTCACGGTTTCAGTTTTCTTATCCTTCTTAACGCCCAAACGCTCGACCCGTTCAAGGCAGCCTCGCCCTATTTTGTTGGGCGGGGATTGAATGAATTACTGCAGACTGACTTGATGGTCATTCATCCACCGTTGATTTTTCTCGCCTATTCCTTCTGTCTACACGCAGCAGCAGTCGCCTTTTCCTCGATGTTTGGTGACGCATCAGGCATCAAAGATCGTATACTTACAACAGTAAGGCCAGGTCTCTTTGGTGCCACCTTGGGTATTGGGCTTGGAGGCCTTTGGGCCTACCTCATCCTCGATTGGGGTGGCTATTGGGCCTGGGACCCAGTCGAGACAGGCTCGTTCTTGCCTTGGCTCGCCCTTGTCCTGCTTTCCCACATGCACACTCGCCCCGGCACGACAAAAGACGCCGTTTGGATTGGTGGAGGGCTTGCAGCAGGCGGTTTGGCTCTTTTTGCCACGTTGGTGACCAGAGCTGGTGGGGTGTGGGCTTCCTCTGTCCACACCTTTGTCGCAGCGGATGACGGAGCGGCCCCGACGGATGCCTTTTCCAGAATGGTGCTGCTCAAGAGCGATACCTTTGCTGGCGTTGAAGTCATGAGTTACATGATCCTGTTGCTGCTTTTTGTCGGGTTGTGGGTTCAATACCAACGACCTCAATCAAATGCAACGTCTTCCTCCAACGGACCGCTGTGGTTCCTGCTTCCGATCACTGGTGCAGTTATTGCCGTGATTGGTAGCCTTGGCGATGGCGACGGTTTCCTTCCTGGTGCTGAGGTCTACGAATCGGTACCAAGCGTGCTCTTCCCGATGCTGATGCTGCTCCCATTGGCAACCGAGGTGGTCTTCAAACCATCAACAGTTGAATCATCAGATGAAGGCTGGAGTTATCAATCCATGATTCGAAGGTTGGGCGGTAATGTCCAGATGCAAGGGTATGCCGCATTGGCGGGATTGCTTCTGTTCTACATCGGTATGGCACTTCTTTCCGAGAATGCGTTTTATGGTGCGCTTGCATTGTTGTTCTTTGCACCACTCTTCTATGCACCAGATGCCACAAAAGCATGGCCTTGGGCGGCTGCAGGTGTGATGTTGGCGCTTTCAGGAGCATGGGCAGAACTGGTGAGTGTTCTTGCAGCTGGTGTGACCATGTTGCTGTTCGTCCTGCCCTGGCTTTTCGCTCCAGAGGTTGAGGCAAAGTCAGCTGGCTTTTCTCTGTTTGAACGCAAGAACCAGGTGCAAATTGCGCTTTGGGCTTCAGTTGTCCTTGTCGGTCTTTATCTCGTTCTCACCTTGGTGCTGTTGCTGGCCAGCATCGACGCAGTGAATTTCGATGCACATGAAGTCTATGGCGCTCCATTCGTCCTCGCATTTGCAGCCGCTATGGTGATGTACACAGGTCGGAAGGGGGACTCACAACGAAATGCATGGTTGGTGATTGCAACTTTGGGTGGATCAATTCTCTTCGCGCTTTGGAAGCCTGAAGCATTTGGTATGGATGCAAGCACCATTGTCTCATCGTTCTTAGTTCGAGGCACATTGGCTTGGCTTGTCCTACCAATGTTGTTTTTGGTGGTTTTACCCGTAGCCCGCGAGGCGCTTGTTGTGCAACGCCAGAAGCGCTCAAAAGCGGCACTGTGGCGAAGGATCCCCTTTGGAGCCCACCTTGTTCATCTCGGACTTGTCGTGTTATTGATTGGCCACGTCTACACCACCGTGCTCATTGACCGTGGCGATGCCAGTCATCGAATTACGATGATGCGGGATGAAATTATCATCGATGGAAACTATGGTTACGAATTCACAGGCTTAGAATTCCAATCTGAAAACCTCGAGGTTGGCGATGGTTATGTTGGTGTTCAAATTACGGTCTATGCCACAGAAAACGGCGTTCCAACGGATGCCATCGGTACGGTTGAACCGGGGATGCTTCGATTTGATTCAACTGGAACGGCCAGGTCCGAAGTTGATACACTGACGCGGTGGAGCGGTGACATTGTCTTCATCTTCGACGGCAGTCAAGCTTCTGGCCTGATGACTCAAACCGTTGATGGTGGAGAATCGTCTGTACAAATGGTTCGAGTCACAATCTATGACCTTCCTGCATCACACACAGTTTGGCTCGGCTGGGTGACGATGATGATTGGCATGGCGATTGTCGTGGCAGGTGATGCAAGCAAAAACAAGAGCCTGCGTTCCAACGATGTCGAATTTGAAGGCGAAGAGTGACGCAAGGCCTCGCCAATGGAATTATCAAGGGGGCGACGGTCGCCGGACTACCCGAAAGGGAGGTAATACCATGGAAGATGGAACAATTGTCCACGTTGATTATGAACTCTACAACAATGAAACAGGTGACCTCATTGAGACCACCCGTGAAGCAGTCGCAAAAGAACACGATGCTCATCAAGAGAACCGCACCTACGAACCAATGGTGTGTGTCGTCGGTGGAGGCCAACTCATTCCAGGCTTCGAAGAAGCACTCGGTGAAGCAAAGAAAGGCAAGGAAACCGAAGTCGTGATCGCTCCAGCAGACGCTTACGGTGAGAAAGACGCTTCCCAAATCGAAACCATCAGCATTGACAAATTGATTCGTGCTGTCCAAGATCCTAACTCACTCTACATCGGTGCTCCAGTCACCATCGGCAACCGCCAAGGCCACCTTACATACCTTGCAGCAGGCCGAGCACGAATCGACTACAACCACCCAATGGCTGGAAAGTCGCTCAAGTATTCCTTCAAGGTTGTCGATGTTGTTGAAGGAAAAGAAGACCAAGTCGTTGCTCTTCTTCAAGCAAACACAGGTCACAGCGGTTTCGAAGTCAGCTTTGATGGTGATGATTTGATGGTTGTCCTACCACAAACGATGTTGTTCGACACCAACGCAGCCATGCTCAAGTTCCGCTTGGTCACCACCATCCGTGACGCAGTTGAATGCGGTAAGGTTTCATTCATTGAAGTCCACGAACCACGAGGCTTCGGCGTTGAAGAAGACGAAGAAGGCGAAGAAGAGGTCGAAGATCTCTCGTCCCTCTCCGTGGCAGAACTCAAGGAACGCTGCAAAGCAGCAGGCCTTCCAGTTAGCGGAAAGAAAGCAGACCTCGTCGCTCGTCTCTCCCAAGAAGAAGAGTGAACGAGGGCTCCAAGCCTCCGTCGAGCAAATCCCAAAGAATATTGAGGGTGATGCACAGCAAAAACTGAGGGCAAGCCATGTCAACCATCTCATTGGAAGATCACTTGGATGCGTCTGAACCTGCGCTCCCTGATTCAGAGTATTCAAAGACAGAGAAAATCCTCATTTGGGCAGCACTCGCATTGATTGCAACCGTTGCCTCCGGATTGGTTCTCGCCAATGAAGCGGTTTGGGATGAAGGCCTCAAGCCAATTATTTGGGATCCGGTTACAAAAGATGCAGGTGCAGCTGGTGATGCTGGCTATTCTCCTGAAAACACCGCAATTTACACAGGTTCAATGCTTGCATGTGTCGTCATTTTGCAAGCATTATTTCGCAAAGCGAATGTTCCTTGCGACGATCGAATGACCATTGCGCTTGTCGTTTGGGTCTGCCTTGCACCCGTGATGCGCGTTTTGGAAGACGCAGATTTCTTCACATCAGAACTGGATATACTGTTTATTTCACCTTTGATTCACCTTCATCTTGCCGCATGGCTTGTTGGCATTGCTGTATTGTCTCAATGGTTGGCGGGACAATGGGACGGTCAAACCACTGAAAAGATGGAAGCTAAGGTGAGAATTTCGCTGATTCCAATTTTGATGATTGCCCTGATGTTTCATTGGGGATTGTTGTACCAACCATCCTATGTCGTGCACGAGGACATGGGGCAGGGTTGGGTCATTGCTGGCTTAGTTGCTGCCTTTACAACATTGATTTGGTCATTTGTCAAAACTCAACATTGGCCCGCTATCACCCGTGGTTTGATTTCATTTGGCTCTTCAGCCGTTGTTCTTGGATTGAGCCACTGGGCTCAATTCTTAGCCACGCCATGGGCCCAAGAAAGCGCTCGTGTGCTTGAAACCACGCCAATTTGGCCCCTATTCGTAGTCCTTGGCTTGCCAGCATTGGTGTGTATTGTCATGTATCGAGTTGGCATCGAAGATTTGCGCCAGCTCAAGTTGTGTGGTCATGAAGCTGGTGTTCTTCCAGAAGGTGTCCGATTGGATGCTTGGGATAAAGCAGGGGATCTCACACAACACCACCCAGTTCAATTGCTCTCCCGCAAAGGCTTGCTCGCCACACCGATGGTGTTAGCCATGGTCTTTGGTCAACTTTGTGATGGCTTTGCCACCATGGTTGGAATCGATTCCTTCGGCTATGGTGAGAAGCATCCAGTCAGCAATGAGGTGATCCTCCTCGGGGGGCGTCTGAATGAAGCGGTTGGAATCGAATACGGCGAAGGGGCATGGCTGTTCACTCTGGTGAAGGCTTGTTTGATTGCCGCAATTGTTTGGTTGTTCTCAGAAATGAAGGTGGAACAACGTCAACGCCATTTCCGTCTTTTGATCGTTCTTGCCGTGCTGATTGTCGGTCTTGCTCCGGGCCTGCGTGACATCGGTCGATTGACCCTCGGGGTCTAACGAGGCTTTCTTGGTTTGTAATAGGGTTAAATGTCGCCCCCGTCTGCCGTAGTTTGAGGGGTGAAGATGGACCGATTGCCAACACGAGTGAATCGAGTAGACCCTGAGTTTTCAGAACGTAAATCATTCAATCTAGAATTGATTGAAACGTTGCGCGAGCGCCTCGACGTGGCTTCGATGGGTGGCGGTGGCAAATACGTCGACCGTCATCGAAGTCGAGGGAAACTTCTGGCTCGGGAGCGAATTGAGCGAATCATCGATCCCGGTACGGCCTTCCTCGAATTGTCACCCCTTGCAGCATTCGAACTCTATGATGGGCGCGCCCACTCCGCAGGAATCGTCACAGGCGTCGGCCTTGTGCATGGTCGCGAGTGCCTTTTTGTGGCTAATGACGCTACGGTCAAGGGCGGGTCCTACTACCCAATGACGGTAAAAAAGCACATCCGCGCACAAACCATAGCGCATGAAAACAACTTGCCTTGCATTTACCTCGTTGATTCAGGCGGTGCCTTCCTCCCAATGCAGGATGAAGTGTTCCCAGATATTGGCCACTTTGGCCGTATTTTCAGAAATCAAGCACGAATGTCGGGTGACAAAATCCCACAAATTGCAGCGGTTTTGGGTTCGTGCACGGCAGGAGGCGCCTATGTGCCAGCCATGTCGGATGAGTCAATTATCGTCAAAGGCAACGGAACCATCTTCCTTGCAGGTCCGCCACTGGTGAAGGCTGCAACCGGCGAGGAAGTCTCAGCAGAAGAACTCGGAGGAGCAGAAGTTCACACCGTGCAATCTGGCGTTGCAGATCATTTCGCCGAAGACGAACCTGAAGCACTGCGCATGGTTCGAAACGTGGTTGAGAACATTGGGCCTCAACAACTCGCTCCGATGCCAACAACACCAATTGAGGCCCCGGCACACGATGTCGAGGACTTGCTTGGGTTGATTCCTAGCGATAACCGCACTCCCGTTGACATCAAGGAAATCATTGCAAGGATTGTCGACGGTTCAAGGTTCCACGAATTCAAAGCCCGTTATGGGACGACCCTGGTCTGTGGTTTCGCCCACATCCACGGTCAGAAAGTTGGCATTGTGGCCAACAACGGGATTCTCTTTTCCGAATCATCGCTCAAAGGTGCCCACTTTGTGGAGTTGTGCGGTCAACGCGGAATCCCACTGGTGTTCCTCCAAAACATCACGGGATTCATGGTTGGTAAGGCCTACGAAGCTGGTGGTATCGCCAAAGATGGGGCAAAACTCGTCACTGCTGTCTCTTGTGTCAACGTTCCAAAATTCACCGTCATTATCGGTGGCTCTCATGGTGCAGGCAATTACGGCATGTGTGGCCGTGCTTACGATCCAAGGTTCCTCTTCATGTGGCCAAACAGTCGAATCTCCGTGATGGGTGGGCCACAGGCTGCAGACGTCCTCACCACTGTCAAACAAGATCAGCGCGCCAGGGAAGGCTTGGAGCCCATGGCAGGTGAGGAATTGGACGCCTTCCGCGCACCTATTCTTGAACAGTACGAAACCGAAGGGAGTCCCTACTACTCGACCGCTCGTCTTTGGGACGACGGCATCATCGATCCACGCGACACTCGAGATGTGCTTGGGTTGTGCATAAGGGCAGCAAGAAACGCTCCTCTTCCAAACGATCGATTCGGCGTTTTCCGTATGTGATATGTCAATTGAAAAATTAAAAATGCAATTGGAGAATTTAACATGATAACGATGGATAACCCCCCTCAAACAGAACTTGTTTCGATGACCATTGAGGGTTCGAGGGCGAATTTGCGATTGAACCGCGAAGACAAGTTCAATGCATTGAATGTACAACTCATCACTGAATTGTGCGACCTTCTTGATTGGACAGCAGCTCGTAGTGCTGGACGACTTGATGCATTGCATGATTCAAACAACACGCCTTACCTTCGCACCCTCGTCCTTTCGGGAGCGGGCCGTCATTTCTGTGCAGGCGCCGACATCAACATGATGCGCGATGCTGGGGCCAATACGCCAGAAGAGAACCG
Source organism: Candidatus Poseidoniaceae archaeon (assembly GCA_965662715.1). GTDB lineage: Archaea > Thermoplasmatota > Poseidoniia > Poseidoniales > Poseidoniaceae > MGIIa-L1. The sequence continues at coordinate 11,520 of CBFIIS010000052.1, forward strand.
AGCAGATTCAAAACGTCTCGATCGCTTGTTCAACAGCCTATGGGCTCACCCGTGCTTTACCATTGGGGCCATCCAAGGCGTGGCGTTGGGTGGTGGTGCTGGATTGGTGGCTTGCCTCGATCACGTGATTGCCACCGAGAACGTCAAAATCGCTCTTTCAGAAGGCAAATTGGGCATCCTTCCTGCCGTGATTGGGCCCTATGTCTACCGTCGCCTCGGCTCTGCCTGCTTCCGTCGCCTCGCTATGCAAGCAAGTCGAATTGGGGCAGAAGAAGCACTTCGAACAGGGTTCATCGAACACGTTGTTCCAAATGTTGATGCATTCGAAACAGCCATTGAATCGCTGCTTGATGAGGTGTTGACAACTGGCCCGTGTGCCGTGACGCTCGCTAAAGAACTCACCTTAAACTTCGACCGTTGGACCGATTCTGATGAGGCATTAAGGGAGTGGACCCTCGACTTCACCAGTGCCATGCGCGGTTCAAAAGAAGGCCAGGAAGGCCTTTCTTCCTTCTTAGAAAAGCGACCTGCAAATTGGAAACCAGAATGAGAGGTGTCGTTTGATGGTCAGCAAGGTCTTGGTCGCAAACCGTGGGGAAATCGCTTGTCGAATCCTCCGAGCTTGCAATGAGGCTGGATTGGCAAGCGTTGCAATCTATGCAGAAAACGATTCAAGTTCGATGTTCGTTGAGCTTGCTGATGAAGCGGTTTTGCTGTCTGGCGAGACCATCGCTGAGACGTATTTGGATCAGCAACAGATTTTGTCAATCGCTGAATCAACGGGCGCAGACGCCATTCACCCAGGGTTCGGCTTCCTCTCGGAACGTGCTGATTTTGCTCGCGCTGTCACCCAAGCAGGCCTGCAATGGGTTGGCCCAAGCCCCGAGGCCATCGAAAAGATGGGCGACAAAATGACCGCCAGAATCACCATGCGTGCGGCTGGGGTTCCAGTTATTCCTGGTGAGGAGATCGAGCATGAAGATGAGAGCGATGCCCTTGCAGCAATCGAAGAAGCCTCCCATCGAGTGGGTTATCCAATGTTGCTCAAGGCCTCCTCCGGTGGTGGCGGAAAGGGTATGAGGGCCGTTCATTCCCCAGATCAACTGATTGAATCTGCCAAAGGCGCTCGCCGTGAAGCCATTGCTGCTTTTGGTGATGGCCGTGTGTACGTCGAACGCCTTCTTACTGGGTCAAAACACGTTGAGATTCAAGTGCTTGCTGACCGTCATGGACGAACCATTCACCTTGGAGAGCGAGAATGCAGCGTCCAACGCCGACACCAGAAGGTGTTCGAAGAGGCGCCTTGCGCTACAATGACACCTGAACTTCGCGAAGCCATGGGTCAGGCTGCGGTTGCTGCAGCGGAG
>CBFIIS010000053.1:0-12415 GCA_965662715.1 Candidatus Poseidoniaceae archaeon
CATTGGTGCGAATGTCAAACACTTTGATTCAAGGTGGAACGCACAATGATCTTGATGAATTGATCGAAGACATTGGTTATGCTGTGTACGCATGCGGGTCCCGCGGAGGCCAGGTCGACACCGGACGCGGCTCCTTCCAATTCGCAGCACAAGAAGCATGGTTAATCGAAAACGGTGAACTTACAAAACCGCTCAAAGATGTGAGCGTAAGCGGCCTCACCTTACAAATTCTCAAGGATGTTGATGGCCTCACACAAGATGCAAGGCTAGCAGCTCCAGGATTTTGCGGAAAAGGCCAGACTGTTCCAGTTGGTGATGGTGGTCCAATTATGCGAATTTCAGAAGCTTTGGTGGGGTGAAGATGCTTCCAGATGACGCAGTAGACCGCATCAACGATGGGTGCAAACTCATCGGTAATCTATGCAAGAAGGAAGGCATTGCTCAATGGGAGGTTGTCGCTTTCCAATCCTATGGTCATCAACTCGATATCGAAGCGGGAAAGGTATCTCTTGCCGCTGGTGGCGGTGAAGGAGGCTATGGCATCCGAGTTGTCGAAGATGGTCGATTCGGCTATGCCTACCTCGTGGATGCAACCTCTGCAACCCCTGCAATTCAACAAGCACTCGATGTTGCCCGTGCCTCTCCAGCCATCGAAGGTTTCGTTCTTCCTAGCGCTGATGAAGCCGAGCCAGTGAACGGCCTTTGTGATTCTCGTATTCTCGATCTTGGCCCTGAAGATTTGCTTGAGCAAGCCGATGCAGTCCTCAGTGAAGTCGCTTCCCTTGACAAGAGAGCCGTCGTGACCGGCGGTGGCCTTGGTGTTGGTGCAACAGCATCAGCAATTCTCTCCAGCGAGGGTATTGAATCGTCCGGGATTACAACATCCCATGGCCTTGGTGTTCAAGTTTCAATCGATGCTGATGACGAACTTACCAGTTCCTATGAGGGTGATTCAGGAAGGCAATTGCTCGCTCATGTGCCACCATGCATCGCTAGCGCAGTTCATTGGGCCCAAGTGACTCGAGGGCCTATTGAGGTCAACAGTGAGCCACAAGATACGCCAGTGTTGATGACCAGCAAAGGCTTCTCACCATTATTCTCAATGGTGGTGCCAACTGCCTTACGCGGCGATCGTTTGGTACGAAATGAATCCTTTTGGTCAGGAAAACAAGGTGAAGTCGTGCTTGCCACCGACCTTTCGCTGATTGATGATGGGCGTATGGAAGGCGGTAAATCTGCCAGTGCCCGTGATGGCGAGGGTGTAGCAAGCCGCCGTCAAACCCTAGTTGAAAACGGACGACTGATCGGGTCAATGTGGTCCACTCGAGACGCTGCCCAACAGGTTGCTGAGGGACGGATTGACCACGCTGAAAGCACAGGTTGCGCAGTCCGCGGCGGCCATCAATCTCCTCCTGGAACCGGATGCAGTGATTTCACAATGGTTTCCAAGAATGGTGGCCATTCACAAGATGCACTCTTGCAAGAAATGCAAGACGGCTACATTGTGCATAGCGTCATGGGTGCCCACACTGCAAATCCAACGAGCGGTGATTTTTCGGTCACGACCAGTACGATCCTCCGAGTCTCCGAAGGAGAAATTCTAGGTCCAGTGAAGCAAGCAGGATTGTCTGGCAATCTCGCCAAGGCCCTCTCAAGCGATGTTCGACTGGGCGACGATGTTCAAGTCCAAGGCTCCTATTCCTCTGGAAGTATGCACCTTCCAGACGTGTTGATGATGCAAGGCTTACGAATCAACCCTGCATGAAGTAAGAACCACTTTCTTGAGTGAATTGGGCTCTTGTAAATTTTTCACGGTATTGTTTAAGTCCTGTCGTCATCTTTGTTCATCTCCATGGAGGTCAAGGGAGTGTATAGACTCAACCAATCCGCACGAAAGCCCGCAGCCTGTTCTCCGTACAGGCATCAATCGAAAACGCCTGACGGGGGACACGTTCATGTCTGAAAAGTATGAAACTCATGTGAAGGCAATTTTGTCAGAATGCCCGGATGCAGATCCAAAGGAGATCGCTGAGGCCTTTGCAAAATACGAGACCGAATTTTACATTCCACCTCAAGAGGCGATGCGTTCCATTCTTCGTCGTTTCAAAGGAGAAAAAGCAGTTCCGACAAACCGCAGCCCCTCACAGGGTGGTTCATCTGCACCTAGAAACACAAAGAAGGTCAGCAAATTGAGTGAACTCAATGGCAATGATAAGGACGTCGAAATCGAAGTCGAAATCATCTCCCACAACATGCGTGAGCAAACCATTCGTGGTGAACAAAAACAAATCGCATTTGGACTTCTTGAAGACAATCCATGGGACGAAAAAGGAGAAAAGACACGTTGGGAATACAAGGACTGGGGTCCAAGTGCAAACCTTGCTCCAGGTTCAATCGTTCGAATTGAGGGCGCCTCAGTGAATGAATACCAAGGAAGAATGTCACTGAACATCAACCAATCAACTCGCATCGCCGTGGTGCGTGAGGGCACACGCCCCGTTGTAGCGCCTGGCGAGCCACAAGACATCAATACGTTGCCAAGCGATGGATATGTCTGTGTTGTTGGCCGCATTCTCGCCTCTCGACCCGATCAAATCCACAAAAAAGATGGATCTGGTTCAATTGACATTGTCAGGGGTAGAATCGCGGACGAAACTGGCACAATTGGCTTCCTCTCTTGGGAACCATTTGAACACCAAGTTGGCAGTTTACTGAAAATTGAGGGTGCTCAAGTTCGAACCTTTAGGGACACTCCGGAGCTCAACTTCGGGCGAACAACAAAGGTCGAGATTTTCCATGACAAGAATTTTGCAGACGCCGAATCGTTGTCTCAGCAAACCGTTCTCACGATTTCTGACTTACGAGATGGTGCCCGGGATGTTGATGCCGTCGTTCAAATTACTGAATGGGCAAAGAGGTCCTTCACCAGAGATGGTGAAGAACGCTTCTTGTGGTCGGGGCAAATTGCAGACCCAACCGGTCGCTGTCGAATGAGTGCATGGAGCGAACTACCGATTTCAGAAGATCAACTTCCCGTGACCGTCCGGCTCAAGGGCGTACGTGTTCGTGCTTGGCAAGGCATTCCAGACATTACCGTTGACAACACAGACCAGGTGGAACTCCTTGAATCAACACCTTGGGACGATGCTCTTGATCTCACCAATCATACAGCCGAGGTTGAACTCCATGACTTGGCCAACGGAAGCAGCCGTGTTGGTGTTTCCACTTCCGCTATCATCGTGAGCGTTCGCGAGGATTCAGGTTTCATTCTACGTTGTACAGAATGCAGAAGAGTGCTTCGGGAAGGTGCATGTGCTGAACACGGGCCAAATAATGGGAACAGCGATATTCGTTTGAGGCTGGTCATGGACGATGGCCGTTCCAGTGTTTCGCTGCTCACAAACAAAGCCGCTACGCTCGAACTCTTGGGCATGGACGAGGCGCAAATGAAAGCTGCCGTTGATGAAGACGGTCAGATGGCCTTTGTCCAATCTCTACGAAGCAAACTGCTGGGGCGTATGGTCAAGGCAACTGGCCGTACCATTGTCGATGAACAAGGTGCAATGATGCTTGCAGACGGTGCCAGCATCATGGAAGAAGATGCAGGAATGAGGGCAACTGAACTTCGTGCTCATTGGGGGGTGGCATGATGCAATCTGGCGGTCGTGTACGACGACAACCAGCATGGCACATGCTCGCTTCTGAATTCAGTGAAGCGACCCTTAATGAGAAGGGTTCTGGCGAATACGACCCATCCTTTGTGATCACAAAACTTGGTGCAAAGGTCAATCGTGTCATCGTAGCAGGTCTTTTGGAACGTCTTGAAGTTCGAGAAACATCCAATGGCTCAACGCTCTATCAAGGGCAAATGCGAGATCCATCGGGCTTGCATTACTTCTCCGTAGGGGATTACGCCTCCGAATCCATGAGGGAACTTACGCTTTCGCTCGTAGAGAAAACTGAAGTCGGCGAACCCGTGCTTTTGTTGATGACTGCAAAGTCACGCTGGTATCAAACAGATGAAGGTGCAGTGTACACATCTCTTCGTCCCGAAGAAGCCTGTGAAATTGATGCGAAAACATACGCACTCTGGCTGACAAGAGCATCTGAAGGTACACTTCAGCGAATGAAAATCCACAATGATTCACTTTCTGCAGAACCGACCCAAGAAGGCCTCAAAGCAGCTGGTGTCCCAGAACACATGATTGACGGGCTTCTGCTTTCTAGGAACCACTATGGTGAATTTGACACGGAGACCTACACACTCAATGTGATGCAAGCGCTTGATATCGCTGAAGGACGAATGGATGCTGCAAGCCAACCAGCACCTGCGCCACAAACGACTCTGGAAGGTTCTGATTCGAGCGATTCATCCGATGAAGATGATGTCAAAGAGACTCTTGTCGCCATCATTGCTCAACTCGATCAAGGTGATGGAGTTGATTTTGAGACCGTGTTAACCAATGCAGATGCTCGTGGAATCGATCGTCAGTTGGCAGAATCGAAATTGGATGAATTGTCCAATGAAGGCACGCTTCACGAACCTCGTTTTGGCTGGTTTAGAATCGTATCCTGATTTGTTTCTCCCCCAACATTGAAGACCTTCTCAGTGATGTGCAAAGCACAGGGGTCAACTGCATGGCTGGATTAGATTTCTTTATTCGTCCCGCAACTGGGACTACAAGTTCCGATTGGGTGCGAATTCCAAATTGCGATATTCACGTACGATTAACTCGAAGACTGACACGAACCATCATTCGTGGGGAAGAGGGCGACAATCTTCATGATGAGGGTTCTGAATCGACGGTCTACACCGTGAAAGGTGAAGTTGACCTTGAAAACTACAAGCGAATCCTAAGCATGTTCAGAAGCGGACAACCATACATCCACGATCCATTTGAAGAACGTGATGTCAAGGTTCTGTTTGCTGCAATGGAATACGAAGGCTCTAGCGAGGCCTTTATGTTTGAATTGATTGAAGATATTGTTTGAGGTGAACGTGATGCGGAAGTTAGACGAACAGAGAGAAATTCTCTACGTCATCCGCACACTCGACGTCTTGATGTCTTCAGGTGTTGGTCTAGAAGCTGCCATTCACACGATTGGGAGTGGTGGTTATGGGGTTATTTCTGAGGATTTTTCGGCGATGATGAAGCGATTGCGCAAAGGAACTTCAGGTGGCTTGGATAAAGAACTCAAAGTGTTGTTGAAAAAAGCAGAATCCGAAGGATACCGACGTCTTCTCAACACGATGTACTCCAACGTGACACAGAACACAGATATTGTTGAAACGTTGAGAAAGCAAGGCGTCAGGATGGAAAATGAGCGCACTGAATCGGTTAAAAAATACATCGAGGAGCTCGGTGCGGTTCCTGAAACCCTGCTCTCAATTGGTATGATTGGCCCAATTATTCTGGCCATTGTTGGATTGGTTCCACAATTGCTTGGTGATGGTGCTGAAGCTATTGTCGGTTCGATTGATCAAGGCATGATCAATTCCGTTGTCAATGGGGGGCTTGTCTTCACATTGATCGGTATGATGTTGATTGGGTTGAAAGCACATACAAAGGACCCAGGGTTGTGATTCGATGATTTTTGGATTGCTTGAGACCTTTAACGGAAGTCCCCTCCTCCTTTACCTCTCTGTGATTGGTATTGCTTGTGCTGCAGGCGGCATTCCTCCTATGATGGAGCGGAAAAGGCGTCGCTCTATAGAGAACGCACTTCCAGGCCTGCTCGAGGGACTTTCTGATACTGTTGGCGCAGGCCGAGGTATTCAAGAAGCCATGATGGAACAATCGAGAAACGTCCCCGGGCCACTTGGTAAACTCCTTCTTGAAACCCTTGAAGAGAGCCATTCTTCTTCGTTCGAAGCAGCATTATCCGCTTTTGCAGCAAAGACTCGTTCGTCTCAGGTTCAAAGGGTGATGGTGTTGATTGAAACTGCTATTGAGCAAGATGCACCTCTGCAACAAATCCTTTCAGACCTCGCTATGGATTACGAACGGTTGAACGATTTGATGAACACACGTGAAGAAGAACTTCTCGGCCGTGGACTTCTCATTGTCATGTTCGTATCCGTTGGGCTTCCAGTACTGATCGCTTTCATTGTCGGTTTGTTCGCCCCTGCTTCCAGCGGTTTTCAGATTGACAGTTTCAATCAAACCTTCTCTCTGTTCTTTGGAGCCGCATCAGCGGTTGCCCTCGGTGTTTCAGGACGCATGTTGGGGCGCTTCAAAGACGCACTATGGTGGATGCCACTTTGGATTGCTTTGTCCATGGGGCTCTACCTTGGTGCAGTAGTGATGATTGGAGGATGAACAATGTCTCAAACAATTTTAGAGCAGTACGGAAGAGTGACGATTTACACTGAAGGCAACCACCCCTCGCCAATTTACCACGTTGATGGGGTTGCAGAACCAAATCCACATGGAGACCTACAACTTCTCCTCGATGACGATAATTTGGAAGAAGTCATGTACAACGGTGGAGAACAAGAGGTCAAGGTTGCCCATCGAAAGTTCGGTATGTGCCGAACCAATTTGATCATCGACAATGAATCTGGCTTGCAAATTGCCAAGAATATTGCTTCCTATACGAATGTCCCACTTGGAGACGGACCGGGGATGGTTCCAATTTTCGACGGTCGTCTTCATGACGGTTCCCGTGTCAATGGTACCATTCCACCAGTCTCGCCGGACGGACCCACACTCACGATTCGTAAATTCAAGGAAGATCCATTGACAATGATTGATCTGATCAAATTCGGAACGGTGAACACCCGACTCGCAGCAATGATGTGGGTTTGGATTGAAGGCCTCGATAGCCGTCCTGCAAACTTTGTCATTGCTGGTGGTACTGGTTCTGGTAAAACGACAACGCTCAACTGTCTTGGAATGTACATTCCATGGCACCGCAGGCTGCTCACAGTGGAAGACACGGCTGAATTGCAAGTCTACCACGACCATTGGCTTCGAATGGAAACCCGCCGAGAACGCCCGGATGGAACCTCTGAAATTGACATGAACGACTGCCTAAAATCCAGTCTGCGAATGCGCCCTGATCGAATTATTGTTGGTGAAGTGCGTGGTCCTGAAGCGGCAACCCTTCTTACTGCAATGAACACTGGCCACGATGGTTCATTCGGTTCCCTGCACGCCAACACGGCTCAAGAAACCGTGACACGGATGATTAACCCCCCAATGAGTGTCCCTCCAATCATGTTGAGTGGTCTTGACCTGATCATCATCCAGGCACGTCTTCACGTCAACGGGAAGACAGCTCGTAAGATCACAGAAGTGGCAGAGGTCGCAGGCATGGAGGGTGACAAACCCCGTTTGAACATTATTTGGAAGTACAACGCCGCGACCGATCGTATTGAGGAAACGGGCATTCCATCCAAACTGCGTGAAACAATTTGCAAAGCTGCAGGAATTTCACCAGATGTCTTTGAACAGCATGTTACTCAACGAGAAGAAATTCTTAGAGACATGATCTCAAGGGACATCAATGACATTCAAAGGGTTACAAAACTCATCCAGAGTTTTTACGCTAGCCGTTGATTATCCTCGCAGGCGTGCGAGTAAATCATCGATATGATCGATTTTACTGCGGGCAGACTTGAGTCGGTCTGAAGCATCTGCGACCGATGAAGCAATTTCCATTTCAGGCTCAACCATCTCTGTGCTTTCAACTGGCTTGAACGCTTCAGCCAAGGCTTTGAGTTCGGCAACAATTGCATCGACTTGAGTGTCAGAAATCATAATCCCTGGTGCAATTCTTGGAATTTCTGCAGGTGAAATGAAGCCAAGTTCAGCTCCGATAATTCCAGCGCATGCCAAAATACGTGGGCGGAGATCAACGGTGTTCACTTCATAGCCACGAGATTCAAGGAATCGGATGACTAACGCTTGTTGTGCTTCGCTGAATGTCCCTTCACTGCTCTCAAGGATGGTCTCAACAAGTTCTTCGAAGGCAGCAATGTTTCGTTCTAACCGGTCGAGTGTGCTTCGTTCAGTGTTGCTCAGGTGGACTGCGCCATGTTGGAGGATCCTCAAAATTCTGTTTCTTCGAGCGATTGCGGGGTCTTGAAGGGCTTGCGCTTGATTGATGTCAACATGCAGATCAAAGAGGGCATGAAGTCGGCCAGATACACTTGGTATGGAAAGGTCGAGATTCATTGAGCGTCCAACTTCTTCAAATGCCATTCGGGCTTTGACCAAGTCGCCGTTATGTGCTGCAAGTGTATCGTCAAGTTGGCCTCTGAGGCTTTCTCTTGCGTTTTCGAACACCCTGAGAGCCTCTCGTTCTCGCCATGAATTTGGCATGGTGTGGATTGCTTGTTTCTCACTCTCGGAGCGGAATTCGAGCTCCATTAACGTTGTTCGAATCGAATCTTGTACCGCTGGGACATCTGTCGCAAAACCATGGCTTTTCAGGCTCTGAATGAAGGCTTGAAGATCCTCTGGCTCGCTGGTGCTGCTCACAGCAAGGAAGTCTCTTCCAGCAGCTTCAATCTCTGGCAAGCGTGCCTTAATGTCCAACAATAAAGCCTCAACCTCAAGGGTGTGTTCCTCTTTTCCAGCCTCTGCTACTTGGACCATCGACGGTGCTTGGGCTGGATCGGTTTCTACGGCACCGCCCTCTCGTAGGGCTTGATCAAGGGTGGATGCTATCGGGGCCTTTGAAATCGGAATACCTTCTTCGGCGAGTTCAGTTCTTAGTTCAGTTTCCTCTTCGAACGTCCAACCTTCTGGGTGCTCGGAGACAAAATGTTCTGCCGCTTCAATCACTGCTTCATGATCGTGAGATGGGTCAGCTTTCGGCTCGCTAGGCTTTGGTACAGGTGATGCGGGTGAAGGGAGTGCTTTGGCGTTGGAACGGGGTCTTCGCAGGCTCTTTTTGACCTTGCCCCATCCACCATCTTGGGAGGCGAGTACCCCAGCAACTCGCACGAGAAGTGTCTGCTTTGCACCAGATAGAGGTAATTCTAGAATCTTACACATGGCATGTAATTCATCCCGTGTCATTGAGTCAAGAGATTCAGGGATGAGCCGCTTAGCATCATGATTGAGGTGAAGGTAGAGCCGTTGCCTTCGTGCACGAAGGGATCCAGATTTCTTGATTCCAAAGACCCCGAGCAGTTCCCCCAATTCGTTATTCATGAGGTTTCCAATGCCCTCCGGTGATAGGTCCCATTCATCAAGAATGAGGTGTTGAATCAGCCTTGCTCTTAAGGTTTCAACTGAACCAGTTTTTGGAAGATTGTAGGCCACAGCGATTTCCTTCAAACCATCAAACCGAGCTTGATAGAGTTCTGATAGGAGTTCGCCCTTGTCGACCATCACAGCACCTTCCTTTGGGTTTCGGCTCAAAGGGGTATATGTGCCTTCGCCGTGATGCGATGGCTAAATCGCCGTTTCGGAGCCTGATGTTTTCCCTTCAAGCGTGAAATTCAATGCTTCTTAACATGATAGCCAATGCCTTCAAAACCTGTCGACCAAATCAGTGTTCATGGGCAAGAACGTCAAGGCAACGAAAGCTGGCCTGAAAGATGCACATGACATGGTTGAATCCCTCAAAGAAATGATTCGATCAGACCTTCGCGCACAACGCTCTGGTTTTGAGGAAGCCTTGGCTTCGAGACTTGATCAAGCCGAAGATGTCATTCTCCAATCCGCCAAGGCCAAGGTGGCCATTGTTGCGGGTGTCGGTGTGATGAGGAAGGATTTGGATCGTGCCCAACGAAAATTTGCTAAATCGAATGATGTCGAGGAATTGCGTACTGCATTGGTTGCCCTTGCAAACAATCTTGCTAAACTCAGAAGCACCAACAGTGAGGTTGTAGAATCGTTGAGTACTGTTTTGAATCCCACACTCTCTGCCGTCGAAGTCGTTGAGCGTTTTGCGTCTGACTTACAACGTTCTGCGGGCACATGGGAACGTCATGGTCGTGAAATCGATGATGCCATCATGGAACTTAGTCAGGAAAATCAACCTGCTGAAATGGTTGAACTTGAAGCGTACATCGAACGACAGGGATACAATGCCTTGTTAGGTGATGCTCACTCTTCTTCCAATGAATCAGAATGAACTTCGCTCAAGTCCAACAGTGGGCCTCGTGCATGACTGAACTCCTCAGATAAACCAGCGTGGGAACGTGGGATCTCCTCGTGCTCGCTTTGCATTGTTTCGAGAAGAATTTGGAATTCTTTGAGGACATTGACCATGCCCATGTGGCTTTCTTCAACCGGACAGACTCGCTCGGCGGCAGCAGTGACTGTTCCATGATGGTTGAGTGTTTCAATTCGCATTTCTAATCTGGGTCCAGAAACCTTGATTTTTTGTTCAACATCGAGAACGCTCTCAAGGGTATGTTCGTCCTTGGAACGATTCGCCTCGCGAAGAATTGCAGCAACCTTGCGTTGTTCAACAAAGATTCCAGTGATGGGGTGGAGGTCTTCCGAGATAGATGCAAGGAAGGCCATTTCCATCCTATGGGCAATAAATGCACCCTGGTCGCACATGGATTGGACGGTTGCACTTGGGAATCCACTGCGAGCCACTAAGAGTGTAAAACCATGAAGTGGAGGGGGCACAAAGTGTGTCCGTTCCGGATTGTCTCTTTGCAAACCAAGGGTGTGCCTGCGAGCCTTGAACTTGAGTGCTGCGTGTTCACCTCGATTGACAATGTAGCCATCAAGCATCTCTTCTTGCCGACACTCTTCAAGCCAGGGCACTCGATCTTCATCATCAAGTTGAGCAAATGTTTCACCCTTCCCTATGGATTCCGCAAAGGCTTGCGAATTCATTAATGTCAAATCTGAACGAAGGCGCCTCATTTGTCGTCGTAAGAGCATGTGGTCGCAGACAACAATGGCTTTTGATTGAAGGTATTCTGGTTTGTCTTCAGAAACAAGAACCCATGTTGGTTCTCTTCGAGGTAGAACACCAATGATGTTCAATCCATTATGCTCCAAGTCCCTCCATTGGTGGGCGCTCATGGCTAAGAAGTCACAGTTCCCATCTTTGAGTGTCTCAATGGCAGTTTCCATGTGAGGCACTTGCTTCATCACGAAGTCAAATTTGGTACGGTTTGTCTCGATTGTTTTCTCAATCTGCCGGCGTACTCCGTCCCTATTGGACGGCGTGGTGAGGACCTCAAGGCGTACCTTTTCTGTCATCATCTCACCTCGGCGAGGATTGCTCCTCACATTACAAGGGCGGAGACTACCGGTTAAGAAGGGCACCGTTGTAGGGGGCTCCGTGGCGAGTATTGGTTTGGAAGCGAGCGACCAGTTGGAGGTCATGCGTCTGCACGTAGACGCCGCCCTCGAAGCGCTTGTTGATGACGAAATTCAAAACGGCGCAGGGCAAGTTGCAGAGCTTTGCGCCTCGATGCTCCTCGCGGGTGGAAAACGCCTGCGCCCTCTGCTGATTCTGCTTGCGCATGAAATTGCAGGGGGTGAAGATGTCGAGGAAGTCATGCCACTTGCCCTCGCCTTCGAAATGATCCACACGGCGACCCTTGTTCACGATGACATCAATGATGAGGCGCCACTTCGGCGCGGTGTTGAAACCATTCACACCCGGGCAGGCCTGGCTAAGGCAGTCATCGCTGGCGATTGGCTCTTTGTCCAAGGGTTTGGCCTTGGGGGCCGTTATGATGAGAACATTGTTCGCTTGATGGCGAAATGTTGTGCGGACATTGCAGTTGCAGAATTCCATCAACTTGACCATGTTCTCAATCTTGCTACCTCTCCAGAAGATTACCTCTCCATTGTCCGTGGGAAGACCGCAGGTCCATTTGCTGCAGGATGTCATGCTGCGGGTCTTGTTGCTGGTTTAACCGAACAGCAAGCCGCAGGGCTTGGTCGTTTTGGAATGGAACTCGGTATTGCTTTCCAATTGGTCGATGATCTTCTCGATCTTCGAGGTGATGAGCGCATGGGTAAACCCCGAGGTGCGGATGTTCTGGAGGGCAAAATGACACTGCCATTGATTCATGCATTGACCCTATCGCATGGCAAAGAACGCCAACGGTTAGCACAACTGATTGAATCGTTTAGCGATGATCACTTCGATGAACTCATGCAATTATTGGATCGCTCAAGCAGTTTAGCCTATGCAGAGATTCTTGTCAAAACCCATCTTGAACGCGCCGTCTTAGAACTCGATGCTTTTCCCGAAAGCCAAGCGAAGAGTTTGATGCTGCATATCACCGGTTATGTGATGGAAAGGCACATGTGAGGGATTTGAATGGCGCGAAAAGAAATCAAACACAGGCAAGTCATCATCATCGGTGCAGGTCCTGCAGGCGCTGCTTGCGCTCAACGTCTTGCAGAAGATGGTATCGATGTGCTGATGATTGAGCGACGCTCAATTGTTGGGAATCCTGCTCAGTGCGGTGAGTGTA
>CBFIIS010000054.1:0-12318 GCA_965662715.1 Candidatus Poseidoniaceae archaeon
GTTGAGGCAAGTTCTTGCCGGCGTTCCAAAAGGAGTTGAAGGTGTCATAAAGTCCTGCGGTGCGGTGGAAAAAGAGCGCATGCGGCTTGTTGTCGACCGTCCTTTTCTGGTGGTTCGAGCAGCTGGTTCTGGCATGGAGGGCACAGGTGATCTTCTCGCCCTACGTGGCGATTTATGCTTCCCGATCGAGGTGAAAAGCACCAAAGCAGACAAACTCTACCTTTCTGGACGCACAAAGGATCAGTACGACGCCATGGTCGCAGAGGGTGAACGTTGTCACCTGATGCCACTGTACGCTCATCGACAAAAAGGCGTACGCGGTGATTCATGGCGTGTGTTTCGAGTTGAGACATCCAACTTAAGCGGAAGACTGAGGCAGTTGGAAAAGTGGATTCCAGCCTTTCCAAAGACGCGAAATGGTTCGAATTATCTCAATTGGAGTGACGGTATGCCTCTCAATGAGTTCATCGGCCTTGTCTGTTCGAAAGCAGGTTTCGATCCAAGCGCTCTTGCAGGTCTCACCGCTCGCTCTGGCACTTCAAGTTTGAACTCCCTTCCTGACACTTCATCAGTCGCACCCGCCAAGGCCCCAGTCACACCGGCCCTCAAGGCCCGGACTCAAACCAATGTGTTGGCAGAATTAGCCCGGCGTAAATCTTCGTGATCTCACAAAAACGGTATGCTGATCATAAATATCAGCATGACAAGCAAGGCAAGCGATGACATTCTCGATGTTTTGCTTGAAATATGATCAATCCACATCGGGTGCATGTTGAACATCTTGGTTCGTTTTCCAAATCTTTTCACGGTAGTCAGTGCGCCGTGAACGGTGTCTTTGAACAGATGCCCGCCATCGAAAGGAACCATTGGGATGAGGTTTGTGAACCCGAGCAGGATATTGACCCACATAAGCCAAAAGAAGAAATTGATTAAAAACATCAATCCACTGATACCTAAAATCGAACCAATTCCGTCATCAGCAGCATTGAGCATTGATTCTTCCATGGGGTACATTGAAACGCCTTGGAGTTGGAATGGAATCACCATGATTGTAATCATGTGAATCGGCGTGTATACGGCCTTCACGAAGGTGCCACCTTCGAACCTTGGCGAAAACGGACCCGTTATTCTGTCAATGCCCTGTGTACCTTCACCTAACCCTTCAACACCAAGGAATGGATCTCCCGGATTCACCTCGGCCAAAGCAAGGTTTTCTTCCGTCCAGCCTTCATTGGCGTAGTAGGCGTATTTGTCTCCCAGCACCACGGTAAGGGTTTCACGTTCACCGTTTGTATGCTCTACATCCATCAATACGGTGTCGTTCGCTCGGTAGAGATTTAACTCATCTCGGAAGTCATCAAGTCCCTCGATCTCCGTGCCATTGATGGAGAGAATGAGGTCCCAAGGCTCCATTCCTGCTTTTTCCGCCCCCCCATCCACCACAACGCCTCGGGCATGCGGGTGGGGTGTGGCTGAAACCATCTGGCCAGCAAGACCTCCAAGCATCAGTAAACAAACAAAGGCAGCGAATATGTTCGTCGCTGGACCTGCAGCGAACATTCGCATCCGCTCTCTTCGTGGTGCTCGGTGCAATTCCTCGTATTGAGGTTCAGCGAATGCGCCGAGTGGAAGCGGTCCGAGTTGCAGGAGGCCGAACGCACGAATTCGCATCCCGTGTGCTCTTGCAAGTAAGCCGTGTCCAAATTCATGAATCACAAGTGCGACAATGAACGCCATGGTACCCCACCAAAGTGGAATCATTGGGTTGATACCAGGAATCGCAACAAGTTCACTTGCTGATGGGGGCGGAGCGGCTCGAGGTGAGAGCAGTGTGCCGATGAAGGCGAGTGCCATCATGAGTCCCATGAGCAGCATAGCGCTGATGCAAATCCAAAGTGCGACCTCCCCGTAAATTCGCCAAAAGCGCCTGGGTTTGGCGACCTTTTCCAACGCTTTGAGCCCGTACTTGGCCCGAACCATGAGGATGAATCCAAAGACACGGCTTGCATTCCACTTATCGAGGGTCCCATTCCGCTCCCAAGTGCGTAGCAAGATGTACCACAGAAGCACAAACAGAAGGAGCAGCCTCCAATCTGCCTGAACAGACCCCCACGCCCCATCCATGTTGACCCGAGAATGTCTTCTGCCTTCAACCTTAACCGATTTGGCTTGATGGCCACTGAACAAAGTTGAATATGGTTGGATTAAACCATCACCCATGGTGTCCGACCGTCATGCGCTGGAATCGTGGTGCGAATCACAGTGGGGCCAAACCCCATTGGACGTCTCCGAGTGGGCGGCTCATGATGATGTCTTACAGGTCTTCATCAAACTAAGTCGGGGCGTCCTCATCGCAGACTTCGCCATGGATGTTGACGGGAATTTGACCTGTGAAGAACACCTCCATATTCCACATGATCGATGGAATCCTGGCTCAATTCAAGCAAAACGAACAAGCGATGGTCGGGTTCGCTTCCGCCACCGCTCTTCAGAGATCACCCTTTCAGCACGACTTCGTGCTCCAGAATGGGGCAAAGCACTGTTGGAAGAATGGCTCATGGAACAACGGGGTGAAGCCCTCAAACCAAAGGACAGAAGCCAACGACTTAGCAGCATCAATCGAAGTAAATTGAGCATTGAAAGAAACCTCAACCAAGCGCGATTAACGCAAGCAAAATCCGAACTTGACATGGCCAAAGATCGTCTTGAATCTGCCGAACGCGGTCTTGATTCAAAGCGGAAATCATCCGAAGAGGAATGATCAGCCAAGGCGCACTTTGTAACGGTCTCTACCCTTTGCGTACATGGTGATGGTTCCTGAGGAAGAAACACAAATGGCAATGCCTTCAGCGAGGTGTGAAATCGCACGCGCTGCCAGATGCCTTCCACCTTCACCCGCTTTAGGAGATACTCCTGACGGGACCTGTATGTACCGCCCAGCATCGCTTGCAACACCTTCTCGATTGAAGAAAATTGCACCATCGAGCCATGCGAATTCTGCCAAAGTTTCATGATTTTCCTCATCGAGAATCGTCCTCTTTTCGGCCGGATGCCCCTTGAATGGATTCAAGACCAAAGCCGTCGAATGTTTTCTTAGTGATGGTAGGGCACCTACAGCGAACAACGCTCCAATAGCGTGCCCTTCTCGACCTCGACCTCCCAAATGCCTTGCGAGTTTCATTAATTGAGTAAGGACTTCCAAATCAATATTGAACTCCTGAGCTAAATTGGCAAAACGATTGGTGTTGAGCATGGTTGTATCAATGACCATGACTCCGTCGATCGGTTCTGCAAGCACAACAAGCAAGCGTTCTCCCCTTGACAAGCGCCCCTCTCCAATGGCTTGGAGCACCAAATCATGCATCTGATTGAGAACATTCAGACCTTGGGCTGTGAGGCTCTCCTCAAGAAGTGTGCATTCAATTCCTGAGCCGGTGAGGTTTTCGACAACTCTATTTTGACTGGTGAGGACTGTCAATGGCATGTCTTTTGGTAACACATCATCAACCAGGCGGACCTTTCTGGCATTGTTTGCCATCATCAAAACAGCATTGAATTGTTTACGGTCTGCAGCAAGAGTTGCGCTGACCATCGCCGCAAGGTCGACCATGTCTTCACTTCACACAGATGTGGTGTCAATCCCAGGGAGCTGATCTTCAGTTTCCCTGTAGACGGTACGCATGTTGGAGATGAAATTACGTTCTTTAACAACAATCGTGTACTCGGAAATTCCAGGGTCGTCCTCGCCATCGAGCAAACCAAGAATAATTTCGAGGGTTAATCGTGCTCCTTCACGATGAGGGTAAGCAAAAATACCCATGGAGAGAGGTGGAGCAACGACAGAGGTTACATCCATCTCGGCGAGGGTTTGGAAAAGATTCCTGTATGTTTCAGGAAGAAGGTCACGGCGAGCTTCATCTTGGTTTGGTCGTCGGCAATCTGGCCCGACTGCATGAATGATGTGCTTGTAGTTTGAAGCGAGTTGGAACGGTTCAGTCACCACATTCTTGGTTACCGCACAAGGTGGAGCGTTGATCTTTCTCATATCGAGGCAAATATTGCGTGTGACATCCGTCAATTCTTGACCTGCTTTTGCATGGATTTGAGCGTCGAGCCCTTCTCGCCCGGAAAGTCGGTTATTGGCAGGCGTGATCAGGACATCACCGCTGTGGTTCCAAACATCGCCACCAACAACTCGTAGCACGCCCCACTTGCACGTTCGCGCCATGTACAGTTCTGCCATCAAGTTAAGCAAGAGAGGCCACCTTACTTATCAAGTTCGCAATACGCGGATGAAAACCGTTAATTTTACCGAATTTTACATCGCCAAGGGAGGAAATTTTGCGGTATAGTCTTCGTTCTGATTTGACCTTGGAGCGGTACTGCTAAACCATACTTCCATCAGCGAATGGTAATGATGGGTAAAAAGCACACTGCTTTTCTGTTCGTCATACTGATGCTTTCAGCATCGCTGAGCGTTCTTTTCATCCCTTCTTCCAATTCTTCCATTGCAGGTCATGACCCCGGTGAAGCGAGCCTTGAAGATGCTTTTTTGGGCTTTTCAATCAATGCTGATGTGGACCTATGGAACCAAACGCCCCTACCATCAATTGCCATGCCCCAAGGTTTTGATTTTCTTTCAGTCTACGATTATTCGGATGTCGGCGTATTGATCAACAACAATTCAGAGGCGAGCCGTACGATTGGCTGGGCGTTTGTGGCGGCGAGAAACATAAGTTCTGAACGCGTCTTCATTTTCGATAACTCCAGTGCACCGACTAAAGAAACGATCAACAGGGATCAATTCACTACGTTCTTTGCAGAGCCTTTTACTGATATGATGCAGAACCGTAGCAACACATCGAGCATCAATTACCTCGTCACCACCAAAGGCATGCCGTTGAGGATCAATGGTGGCAATAACAAGGCGAGCTTTGATCAAGAAATTGCCCTTGTTGGAGGTACTTACAACAGCAGCGTTGGCGTTGATGGTTGGGTTGACCATGGCTATGGGCCATTGGCTGGAAAGGCCATGGAATCTTTTAGTCGAGAGGAGCATGGCTTCTTTTTGGTGACCAGGCTGACCGGGTACACGGTCGAAACTGCACTTGGTTTGATTGAAAAAGCAAACAACAGCCTTGGTGAGCGTGGCGTTTTTGCTTTGGATCTCGCTACAAATCGAAACGGTTCTGGTTACAAATTTTGGAATGACGACCTCTATACGGCCAACACGACGCTGAATGGAACCATGGGCTATCCAACTTATTTTGATGAATCTTCGACCTTCCTCACCAACATTTCGAACGTCATGGGCTACGCTTCTTGGGGATCGAATGATGGTGCATGGGCCGGAAACATGTTGCGGAATGGTGGTTTTGATGCTGCGAGCAGCACCTCTTCCAGCGGAGCCGAACACTGGGATGCAACACTGCCAAGCCTTTCTTCAGGTGATTCATTCAATTGGAGCCTTCAGAGCGATACCACCCACGGAGGGAACTCTGCCCTTGAAGCAGCGGTCGCAGCAGAGTGCTCTGCAGAATCAGGTCATGATGCGCCTGGAATTTTCGCAGAATTCTTCGACAACGCTGGAGTGAGCTTCAACACTGGTTCAATGCCTTCTTTGATCGATAGGGTCCCTGACCACACACGCATTGAATCAAAACTCGATTTTCCTTCAAGGAACAGTGCGTATCCTGGTCTTGACAATCGCTTCAAAAACGATTGGGGTGCCCGATTCAGCGGCCTTATCGATATTCCAGAGGCTGGGAATTGGACCTTCTATTTGACCACGGATGATGGTTCAGAATTGTGGATCAATGAAGACAGCCTTGTGCAAAACTATGGAAGCCATGGTATGCGTGAAGTTTCGGGAACCACCACTCTGGATGCAGGTGTCCAAGACTTCCGTATCGAATTCTTCCAAGGTGGAGGTCCTCATGGTCTCACCCTTCAATGGGAAGGTCCGAATCAAAGCAAGGCTTTAGTGCCAGCTTCTGCGTACTCCATCGCTGGAGACCGAATACCCTCTGAGGCCAATTTACAACATCATTGGTCGTTTGAAGATGGATCCGGATCAACAGCAAATGATTCCGCTCAAGGAGCGGCGAATTTTACGCTTTACAACATGAACAATTCCAATTGGAGAGCTTGTGCCGATGGCGGCTGTTTGTGGTATGATGGGGTAGACGATTACTTGGAAGTCGATGTGCAGGACTGGAGTGGCAATTTTACAATCAGTCAATGGGTTTGGGCAAATACGACCACACTGCCTAACTACGCCACGGTGTTCGCAGCGGGCACTCAAGCAGGTTCGAATGCATCGTTCCAACATGCTGCATTCAGCGGGGAGTGGCGCCTCCATAACAACCAAACACACGCCTTTGGGGATCTTAATGCCAAGAATTGGACCCACCTTGTCACTGTGTTTGACAACGGTATGGCTCGACAGTACTACGATGGAGTTTTGGTTCGTAGCACACAATTCCCTCAAGGCAGCGTGAATCAAATTGATTCATATCGACTGGGAGTCAACCGGGCAGGGAGCACATTTTTCCAAGGCATGATTGATGAAGTGATGATTTGGAACACTTCACTGAGTGACGGTGAAGTCACGACCTTGAACCGAGACATCTACCTTGATTGTGCAGCGTATTCAGGCAATGGCCAAGCCGCTGCCAGCGTGCAACAAACATTCACCCTTCCTGCCGATCACACAGGGCATGCGTGGCTCATATCGGGCCATGGAATGCGAACGGGTGATGTGTTTGGTACATTTGAGATCGTTGTGGAAAGCATGGATGTGAACGGCACAGTCCTTGCAACACACACTTCATCCGCCAAGGAATTTGAAACGAGTTGGGCTTCAACAACAATGCGCTTTGACCCACCTCACCCTACTGTGGATCTCCGAATTACAATTCCATTGAATCTCGTCGCCACCTCCACCGATGGCTCGGTCTACTTGGACAGCATCAACATGTATCCAATCCGTCCGAATTTTGGTTGGGTCAATGGTTCGATTGCTGAAACCGCAGTATCCACGGGCGCCCGCTCATTCGAACCGGGTACAACCTATGGCCAATCCCTTATTGCAGATTTACTCGATGATGGTGTCTCAGGAGTCAAGGGCTATGTCTACGAACCCTATCTCACAGCTGTCGGGCTTCCAAGCGTCCTGATGACCAGTTATGCTTCGGGCTATAACCTTGCAGAATCTCACGCAGCAGCTAATTTGCAATCAAGTTGGATGGGGGTCACAATCGGTGATCCTAAGATGGCGCCTTATGCTGATCTTTTCCACGACATCAACCTCATCGATGCTCGATTGCTTGAAAGTGCATCCTATGGCCAAAACACAACCATCCAACTCGCCATCGCCAACACTGGTATGGCAGCTGCCAACGGCTCATTATTGATTCAAGATATTCAAGGAAACATCGAGTTGTACAACGGGCTTCTTTCCTTACCTGAAGGGGATGCGGAGGGTTCCTATCAACTGCTTAACATCACTGTAGTCCCACAGAAAACCGGGTGGATGGACTTGCGATTACGGTACACCTCAGATGTCAATGCAAGTGAACGAATCCTCGATAACAATCAACTCACACTCCGATTATGGGTGAATGCCCCACCAGTGATTGATGCCGTCTACTGCGATGCGGAAACCTACGCAAGAGGAGACACGTTCATTTGCACTGTTGAAGCTACAGATGACGCCGAGTTAACCGCAGTCGTGTTGGAATGGACGGTTGCGAGTCATACATCCAACCTTACTGGTTTGATGTGGACGAGTCAAAATCTCGGCACGCCTGATGGTGAGCGTTGGCAAACCTCGATTACCCTCCCCACCAATCTTACCTTGGGATGGTTAGTGATTGAGGCGGTGGCATTCGACGGGCTCAATCAATCAACATCACTGCTTGTCCTCGATGTGGCACAGGTTGTCGATGCCCAAGCCCAATGGTTCGGACCTCATGTCGAAGGCGTTGATCCTTTAGGTTGGTCTGGTGCTACTCCCCTGCCATATGCTCCGAATGGAGGTTTCATTCGTGGCCAATCCACAGCGCTTCGTGTTTGTGTGCTCGATGCTGACCATGAGCCAGCCGTAGAGGCACCATTGTTACTTGCTTCACGAGGTGAGGTGAGCAACTTCACTCATCAAGCACAAACGGATTCGAACCATCATTGCTACAACGGTGCCATCCTGCTCGCAGCAGGAGATACACTTTCCAAGGTGTCCTTCGAAGTGCGCTCCTCAACAGGAGCGTTACTTAGTTCCCGCCTCGTACCAGTCAGCGATATGGCTCCAGAGGTGTCGATCGAATTGGTCGATGCAAATGGCAGTCCGCTTGAAAGGGTGCGTGGAGGTGGAAATGAATTCCTCAAGATTTCATTTGCGGATCTTGATGACCCAAATTCATCTGTTACGGGCGACCTCGTGATTGAATGGCCAGGTGCCTCTGCGTTCCAATTACCTATCGATTTGGTTGATATTCAACAAGCCCTTCTTGTCGAACTCACCTCAATCGATACACCACTTGAGTCTGGACAGCTCTTGATCAAGGTCGATGCGATAGGGCGTCATGGCGCATCCATTGCCGTGGAGAAACAATTCACCTTCCTGCTGACGCCTCCAATGGTGATTGAAGCAAATCTATGTGCTGTGGATGGGCCAGTTTCCTCGCTTCGTTTTGGTGAAACAATCGTTCTGTATGCCCTCGTTGATACCGAACGACCTGTCGATGTGATGCAAGCCTCGATGTCCCAATTAGGTTGGTCTGTTGTTGCACCACAGTTGGCTGCAGATGATCCTCTGGCCATGCCACCATCTTCTTGCCTCGAAACAAATCATAGTGATGTGTCTTCGAATGAATTCATTGTGGCTTTCAGGCTCCGCTTGGACGGCTCCTTCATTCAGGGCGAAGGGCAAGTGATGCTGATTGTGCGTGATTTAGATGGGCTTTCCAGTTCCACTACGCTCCTGATTGATTTCTTCCATGCTGCGCCTTCATTGACTGTTCTTCCAATTGAAAACGCAACAGCAGGAGAACGCCTTGAATCCTCAGCGAGTGTGACGGATTTGGACGGAATACAAGATGTCACGTGTCAAGCCACTGTGAAACAGGGTAATGCCTCTCTTGCAAACATCTCACTCGAGGTTCGAGTGCAGCCGAATGACCAAACAAATGCAAGTCTGGCCTTTTCATTCCCAACCACTCAAGCCCTGGGTAACACGACATTAGAATTGAACTATACCTGCATCGATGGTTGGGGTCAAGAAGATACGGCTTCCCAATTCGTAGATCTTGCTCCAAAACCGGTGTGCGATGATTGTCATGGCTCGAACACAACCTCACTCGATTCCACCGCTAGCGAATCGAATCTCCCTTACATCCTCGGGTTCATTGTTTTCCTCCTGGGGGCTGCTGGTGCGCTTAGTATGCTTTTGAAAGGGAAAGAGTCCGAGGAGGTCCCAGTTCAATGGGATCTTAGCGAAGATAGAGCGTCTGACTCATTACCTCTAGATTCAGGACTCATCCTGCTTGAAGGCTCAGACATTCCAGGTGGTTGGTCGCCTGAGGCCTACTTTGAGTGGTTATCGGGCCCAATGCCAGAAGGATGGTCAGATGTGCAATGGACGGAGTTTTCAGAACAGCAGATGCTTTTCTTCGAACAACCCGGCGTTGTTGTCCCAGAGAAGGATTGAAGTCCCTCGTCGTCTTGGTTGGACTGAGCACTATGGCTGTAGGGTATGTTCTCATCAATGTCGCACCAGGAAAGGAGCACGAGGTTTACCTTGCTGTAAAGGATATGGAACATGTGGCGGATGCCACGCTCTTATTCGGCGACCATGATTTGATTGTAAAGCTCGAAGCAGACAGCCTTGCAACCATCGCTAAGTCCGTTGTGGAAGCCATCCGTCAAGTACCCGGAATCATCGACACGAAAACCCTCGCTGGTGCAGAACTTTGATCTGCATCATTTTCGATGGCAAAATCTTTGGAAACACAACCGTGGTACTGCGCTTTAATTGCAAAAAAAACACGCTTCGGAATGGGGTACTGCGGGGCCTATAAGGCGCAGTGTTGCCTTTATTCGGCAGAAATACTATATACTTCACAGAGAACAAACGTAGCGGAGGTAATCCAAAATGTCTGATAAAAAATACTTTGTTCTCATGGAGAACGGAAAAGATACGAGCCAGGTTTTTGCAAGCAAACAACCCCGTGGCGCAGCCCTAAAAGCAGCAACCCGCGGACACACGACCATCCGCCTACGTGAGCGTGGCACCAAGCGTGTCCACTGCTTCACCGGCAGCATCGCTATGGTTGACAAGCCAGCGAACGGTCCTGACTGGCTCCCGCCAAAGATCAAGAAGGCCAACGTCAAGAAGACCGGCATCGAACACCTTTGAGTTCGACACCATCGTCTTGAACGACCTTCGGTGAAGTGAAGCTTCATCCGTTCCCGAAAGGGTAGCCGCCTTACCGCCTCTTCGGAGGCGAGTAGGGCTTCAAACTTCTTTTTCCTCTGTTTTACTTTGGATTGCAATGTGCAAAGCCATACCGATCATCAGCAGTTGAGCAATGCCACGTGCTATGTGTGCTTGGGTACTGAATGTTGTACCATTGAGTGGAATTTCGTTCATCCACATGTTCAGGTTCGCCCAATAGACGACGATCAGGAAAGCGGCGGTTGCATAACCTCCTACTTTTCGAAAGCGAGGATGAATCATGGCAACGCCAAGTCCAACTTCTACCGCGCCGCTTGCGTAGACCCAAAATGGTGGACTGCCAAGAATTTCTGGTACAATAGGTTGAAAAAATCCAGGATTGACAAAATGTTGAACGCCAACCCAAACAAAAGCTGGACCGAGGGTGAACGCAAACAAGGAATGTAACCAGTGACGTATCTCGGTCATCAAGACCACAGCTCAGTATCGGACCTTCTGTCTTGTGATGGTGCGCCAAATACGTTGTAGCGGGTCATAGTACCGGTCGACGACTCGTTCCTTCAATTGGATGATCGCATCATCAGTAATTTGGATTCCAGCAGGGCAAACTTCAGTACAGCATCGAGTGATATTACAATATTCAACTCCAAATTCCTTCTTGATTTCCGGCACACGGTCTTCAATGTCGAGCGGGTGCATTTCATACTGGGCAAGGCGAACGAGGTTTCGTGGCCCTGCAAAGTCATCGAATAAGGCGTGGTCACGAAGGACGTGACAGGTGTTCACACAGAGGAAGCATTCGATGCACTCTCTGAATTGCTGGACACGGTCGGCTTCCATCTGATTGAATTCCCAATCCATGGTTTCAGGTCCCTTGATTGGCTTGATTCGCTGGGCGACTTCATAATTCCATGAGACATCTGTGACCAAATCTTTCACGTGCGGGAAGGCTTTCATTGGCCGAATCTCAATGGCTTCACCTTCAGGTGTTTCTGCCACGACATCACTCATTCTGGTCATGCACATCAAGCGTGGACGGCCGTTGATTTCAGCAGAGCAAGAACCACATTTTCCAGCCTTGCAGTTCCAGCGGACAGCCAGGTCCGGTTCCTGTTCATGCTGAATTCGGTGAACACAATCTAGGACAACCATCCCTTCATCGAGAACGATATCGAAGGATTCGAGTTGTGCTTCTTCACCTTCTCCTTTGAGAATGTTGAATGATTGTTTCTTTCCTTTGAGCCCCATCAGTTGCCACCTCCGGCTTGTTCTGCTGCACGTTCAGCAATCATGGCCTTGACTTCCGTGATCGCATCATTGAGGTCCTCTCGCATTGGCTCGACGTTTTCCTGTCGAACCTTGATTTCGCCATTTTCCATGTAAATGATATTGATGATGGTTCCCCATGCCTCAACTTCACCAGGGAAATCATCACGGGTGTGGCCACCTCTGCTTTCCTCCCGTGTCAGGGCTGCAAGCGTAGCTGCGGTTGAAACATCAACCATGTTCTTGAGATCGAGGGCTTGATGCCATCCAGAGTTGTACTTTCGAGAAGAACCTGGGAAACAGGCAGCTTGTCGTTCATTAAACGCTTGGAGGTCATCCATCGCTTCAGTCATTTCTTCCTTGGTTCGAATAATACCAACTTTGGCTTGCATCATGTCACGCATTTCATCATAGATGAGTCCAGGGTTCTCGCCACCTTCTCTCTTGAGGGGAGCAAGCATGACTTCGATTGCAGTTTGAACCTGTGCGTCTTCAATGCTGGGTTGGGCGAGTGTTTCGGCTCGCTTAGCAGCGTGCTCTCCAGCTCGCTTACCAAAGGTGATGAGGTCGGAGAGGGAATTGCCACCAAGACGGTTTGC
>CBFIIS010000055.1:0-12269 GCA_965662715.1 Candidatus Poseidoniaceae archaeon
CTATAGGAGACAACATCGCCACCATCTCGACCTGTGACTGTGGCATTAATCAGCGAGCGTTGGAATGACCATGTGCGATTCATACCTTCTGAAGTCATCAATTCGGTGTGAAGGTGCTCATCATGCCAACCACATGTAACCGAAACAATTCGATCGTCTTCAGCTGCACTGTCATGCAAGGTCATCAGGTGGTGGAGTTTTGTGTCTAAGTCTGTATTTCGCACATCTTTTTTGGGTTTCCAATGCACTTCATCGTCAAAAATTGGAACCTCTGCAAGAGCCACTGGTCGGTCTTTGGACGCTCTACGAGCAGCAACTGCCTTGGCGAGTTTCACCGTTGATTCGACTTGACCGGGAAGTGAAAGGATGTCTGTTGTTGAGTGCACACCCCATGCCCCATCAGCAAGAATACGCATTGTGACACCAATGTCTTGGCCCGGAATCGCTCGTTCAAGTTTACCATCACGAACCGCTACTGTTGAATCAGTGATGGCCATTAAACGGACTTCTGCATACGATGCTCCGAGGTCTTGAGCATGGTCAAGAGCACCTTGGATTTTCGCTTGTTGGAGGTAGCGACCTGTGCCAAAGGAACGGTCGTCGTTGGGGCTTGCGCTCATCACCATGAGCATCGGTGCACGCAATAGTGCTTGAACCCTTCTCTGATGCGTGCTCAAGAATTGAACTCTGAGGAGAGAACATGGCCAATCAAGAGATCGCAAGTTACAACTGCATCCTGATCGATTAGAACACCGAGGCGTTTCGATCCTTCAATATTACATTCAAGCTCAACATCTTGGATGCTCACGTCCATTGAGGAGGCAAGTTGCAAGGCTTGCCGTTCAAGTTCTTCAGCCTCTTCATGCGTGGGCTTAGCTGGCATTGTTCCCTCTTTGCCAATCGATGGGAGGACGATAAAACAACCAGATTGATCTCCATCTCGAACACCGGCTCGCTTGAATGCCTCCGAGACATGATGGGTACCTGCCATGTACCGAAGGAACTCTGCGTCGAAAGAACGGGCCAGTGAAGTGCCTCTTTGTTGACGGCGTGCGGCACTGTTCCATGCTGTCCAAAGTTGCATATGGCATTGCGCGATGCCAGGTCCGACCAGAACCCAATGATCTGATGGCCGATGTTTTAGGAACGCCTTGGTGAACACTCCGGCCTCAATTGGCGAAGAGGAATTCCATGGAAAGTGCGGGAAATCGAAGCCATCCATGAGGAGGCGAAGGTGCTGGGAATTTTCAATCATCCGATTGGCGTTCGCCCGACAATGGGACATCGTCTTTGTGGATCTGAATCGCTGATGTTCGTCCTTTGGCTTGATGCTCTTTTTCAACAACCTTTTCCACTTCAGCCATGATGTTCTGCAACAACACAGGACCCCACCCCCGTAGGGCAAGAAGTTCATTTTTCTGTTTACCTGACATGCCGAGGACATCTTTAGGCGTGCGAAGGCCCAACTTCGACATCTCACGTGCTCGAGATCTTCCAACGTGCTTGATGTTGACAAGGTTGAGTAAGTCATGCTTGCAACCGTGCCGTATCCGTTGCCTCAACACGTCGATCATCGTCGACAGTTGATCGATTTCACCGAGATGGTCCTCTGAAAACACATCATCGGTGAGAAGCACCTGACGGGCAGCAGCAAGCAGCCACCCCATGAGGTCGACGCGGTGGTTCACATCACCCGGACTCACATCCAAATCGGATTCAATTTCCCTCATGGTTTCTTCTTCAATCCATTTTTCAAGCATCCAAGCCGATTTGACATAACCAAGAAGACGCTCTGCGAGAGTGACGTCGGTCAACAGTTCATCTTCGATCGCGTTGGCCTTCAGCCAAAGCATTGAATTTGCCTCCATATCGCTGTTTTTGGCCCACAATGAACTGAAATCTGGCGTGGTAGTTGCGAGTTGTATCAAACTGAATTCTGTGACTGGACCATTTTGTCGGACCAATCTTCGAACTGCACGGCGCAATCCTGTGCGCAATTGAGACGCTGAAAGTGGGTCGAGGTACATTTGAGTGACGCGTTCACCCATCATCGTAGCCTCGTAGACCATCCCGTGGTGATCAACCCCCGAAGGTTCACCCCAACCACCAACCTGGGCTAAATCTGTAGCTTGTGTAAAACCAAGTGAGGCTTTTGAGAAGGCTGATTCGCCGCGTGAGGTTTGGGTTGTCAACGAATTCGAAGGGGATTGTAGGTCGACACCGCCCGTACTTTGAGCAATCGAAGCCCAAATTGGCATCTCATCATCCCAGTCTTCTTCCAAACCATCTTCTACGGATTTGTCAGCCCTGCGAGCAACATAGTCATCATCGATACCTACACGCCGAATGAAACGTTCTTCAACAAGCCAATCTAGCATGCGATCAAGTTGTTCTTTGAGGTATGTTGGAGAAACTGAAGCACCTAGGAATGTCGCCTGGAAAAAGTCGCCAAGCTCACCACGGTGACGGAAACCGCCAGCAGCAATGGCTGCCAAAAGATGGGTGCGGAGGGCTGGTTCGCTCGAGAGTTTCGATGAAATTGATTCAACCGGGCCGAAAAAATACCTCCGACTCACATCATCCGCAATCGCCCAACCATCAGTCCCTTTGCAAAGGACCCATGCTTCTCCATAGGCATCGTATTTTGGCCGTCCTGCGCGACCGAGCATCTGTCGAACCTCCATCACAGGAAGAGGGCGACTCATACCGTCATCCCAACGCTTCAAATCCCTTACTAGGACCCTGCGTGCAGGTAAATTCACGCCCGCAGCAAGCGTAGGTGTGGCAGTCAATCCAACCAGTAAGCCTTCTTTGAACGCACCCTCAATCGCTTTTCTTTGACCGTGAGTCAAGCCTGCATGATGGAAAGCAACACCACCTCGAATGGCTGTTGCTAACCGCTCAGCCATTGCTGTTTGTTGTCGTCCTTCCAAACTGTCTGCAAAGACGCCAAGGCGTTTGACTCGGTCTGGATCCTCTTTTGTGAGTCGTTTTAGCACTCGCTTCGAGAGTTTCAACGCTTCAGATTGAGCACTGCGTCGCGTCCCCACAAATACGAGGACTTGCCCATCTTGATCGATGGTGTCGTTCACCACGACCCAAGTTGGATGGGATTTGGGGCCCTCAAGGTCGCGCGGAGGTTGAAGGGCATCACCGTCTGAAGACATCGCCGAGGATTGGACAAGACGAGGTTCGAGATGAAGGTCGTGAAATGTACTGTATTCCAAAGCGACGGGCCGCCAATCGGATAGAATCAACGTCGCGTCAAGCCAATTGGCCAGATCTTGACAATTACCAACTGTGGCTGACAGCGCAATGATTTGCGCCTTTGGCCGAAGGTGACGCAGTCGAGTCAAATTGATTTCAAGAGTTGGCCCACGGGTTGAATCATTCATCAGATGGAATTCATCTGCAACAACGATTGAAACATTGGCCATAATCTCCGAGCGGTTTCTCATCAAGGAATCCAACTTCTCCGAGGTGCAGACCAACACATCACATTCGTCAATTTTCTTTGCCTCAGCCGAAGCATCACCAATGCCCAAGCCTACGCTTAATCCTACAGCGGAACAAAGTTCGGACAAGTCGTCAAATTTTTCACTCGCAAGCGCTTTCAACGGCACGATGTAGACCGCTTTTGAACCCGGCTCATCGATTAATACTCGCTTCATGATCCCTATGTAAGCAACGAGTGACTTGCCGCTTGCTGTGGGAATTGCCAACAATGTGTTGTCCCCACCAAGCACGCTTGGCATCGCTTCGAATTGAGGGGGGTGAAGCGTAGAAATACCCCAAGAGTTGGTCAAAAAATCCGTGACCTTTTTTGGCAAATCCAGCCCGGAAACCGCTCGCTTCGCCTCCTCCATAGTATGCGTTCTGCGCCAACAGTCCAAAAGGACAACGCTTAATCTGGTTCAACCCGACAGCCCTAAGACCTGCCTCGATGTGTCAAGATGCATGAGCGACGATGTAGAGACCATGGTTGACGAACGACTCTCTGTTTTTGACGATGAACCAGATTTGAATGATTGGGTCGAAGTCATGTGTGGGGCCGCAATGGTTGTCCTAGGTATGTTTCACCTGATTCAGCCGGGTGAACTGGTCAATCCTGATGTCATGCGTTGGTTTGCTGCTGCCGTCGTTGCAGCTGGCGGCGTCTGGGCTGGCCATGGATTGAAAGATATGGCTGTCAAAGAGATTCGACGTTCCATTGCCATCCTCGAAATGTCAGAAGGCGAAACTGGGCCTGATCACGGATTGATTCGTGATGTTCTGCTCAACCCTGGAGCATACAGCGAATTTCTTCTTGAATCCTATGCTGCTGCTTGGGAAGATGGCATCATTACCGAAGAAGAACTCAAGGAATTGCGTTCGTTCCAAGAAATCTTGGGCATCACTGACGAAGACGCTGCAAAGATGAACCTCGAAGCTGCTATCTCCTCTGCTGCAAAGGATGGAGAAATCACAGAACAAGAAGAAGAGCAAATCAAGAAGGCCGCAAAGGAAGCAAAGAAGGATGCTGATGCTGTGGTCGAAGACGTCAAGAAGAAGACGAAGAAAAAGAAGTGATCTTGCTTTAGGACCACTTTTCAGAGGACTCAAACATTGATTGAGCAAGTTCTCTGGCTTTCTTTCTCCTGGTGTACTCGATTCGGGCAGAAAGCGAAAGGAAGACAAAACCAAGCATTGCGAATGGTGTCGCCATCGGAATCAGTCCTGATGCATTTCGTAGCCCCAATCCCTTTGGGACATCCCGTGCGTCAAATCCGTCCGAAGGAGTGAACCGAACATCGAGGAGATCGAGATCGCAGTCACAAAGTGTCACGGAAATTTGCTCAGGGAACAGTGAGGATTGAAGCAGGACCCAGTCATTATTCGAAATGGTGGATGGACGAGTGCCCCATGCAGGCACACTGACCGAGCCCGTTGCTGGAGCAGTCACCATTTCTACATCAAGATGGAAGACGGTGGAAGTGGGCCTCTCATCGACAACCAAAAGCCCCTCAAGCATCAATAGATCAAGCAATAATGAGCGTCCAGCAAGAAGGATAAATCGGACGGTTTGATCTTCCAGAAGTCCTTCGTCAGTGGTTTGAACACCGCCTCGTGCGACCTGACCGAAAATAGCCTCATCAAGCCTCAGATCTTCAAGTTCCGGTACCACAAGTTGCCATCGACCGTCCTCCATTGGTCGAACCTCATCGACCTCCAAACGAAGTTGTAAACGCTCTCCATCGAGTATACCCCACGTCGCTCCTGTCTGCTTGACCAGCACCTGTTCAGGAACGCCTGGATAAGATACATCCCACAATTGTTGTAATCGGTATTCTACGAGTTCATCGAGGGAATATTCCTCATCCAGTTGAACCTCATCAGCCCCAGCCCACAAGGGATGGAACACGCCTCCAAGAAGCATCAAGACAACCCCTGGAGCGAACAGACCGAAACGAAGGGAAGTCGATGTTGAATGGCGAAGGCCATCTGCGCAGAACAAAATCAAAACAAAGAGACACAGAATGAGAAATCCGTAGGTGGTTGTTTCAAGTTGAACAGCACCGTTTTCATCACCGAGTGAAGCTGCACCCACAGGATAAAATGAGGTGCCAGAAAAACCACTTGGATCAAGAGGACCAAGGCCTTCGTAAGCCAATTGACCCGTCCATGTATAGGGTTGAAACTTCTCTGCCACGCCTCCAATGCATAACGTGTAATCGCCGAGTGGCAAGGCTCGCCAACGGTAGGTGTTTCTGGTCTCAGTTCCATCTTCTGAAACAATCACCTCAGGTGCTGGAGCTTCTCTGCCATTGGGCATGAATAAATTTGGAACTTGATGTGGTTGTTCGATTTCTATGGGGACCGCCTCCCAGATGACAAAGACGCTCAAGACTTCATGCTGATCTACTTCAAAGGCCCAACAGTCCCTATCATTTTCCACAAGTGCACCCTCATGAGAGGTTTCGAACTCTGTCGATTGTGGTTCAAGCTCACTTGAAGGCTCATCAGAGTTTCTCGATTCAATGTCTTCTGACCATTCGATATCGATTTGCAAAAAGGAATTTCCACGCATGTGTAATTCCCAAGTTCCAGGGCGATCAAGAACAAAGGTGAGGCGTAAACGTACCACATCCTCAGGCCATAGCACCCGATTACCATTCAGGTTCAATGGTTCATCTTCGAGAATGTAAGGCTCATTGACCGCTTGTCCTGGAATGGGTTGGGCTTCAAATTGCCAATCTGTAACCGATTGACCAAGGATGAGGGAGACATCGAGCTCTGGCCTTGCCGCCCCCGTTGCATCTCCTGAAAAGCGAAAATCAATTTCCATTGATGTGAGCATCGAGGGCAACAAAGCAAGCTGATTTTGCCCCGGATCCATATCAAATTCGAACGTAAGACTGCGTGGTTGCGCAGGTGATGCAAATACGGTATCCGAAAGAACCTCTTCACCTATTGGAGTTGGTGTTAAAAGGCATTCATCATCTTCAACACAGGAGAGATGGACATCGGATTGTGCCGTGGTTAACGAAGCACTTACCGAAACAAATGGCAACAAGAGTATGGAGGCCATCAGCGCCACGAGAATCATTGCAGTGGTGCGAGTATGCCCCCACACCACACCTTCCATGGTCCACCGACAAGGGCCTCCGCCATCAATTCAATGGTGGTCGTGCTCAAACCTTGTCAGGGTTGATACGATCGGTCAAAACACTAGAACAAACTCTGCATTTATATCGGCCGCGAGAACGTTTCTGTCGAGGATAGGTCGTGTCGCAAGTGGCGCAGACCCAAAGCCAATCCGCTCGACTGCGCCTCATCAATTCGGTGAATTCACGAGCATGTTTTGATGCTCTTCGACCAGGCCAAGCAGACTCCAACGCCCTAAAGGTGGAATCATGAGCTCTAAATCCAAGAGCATGGATGAATTCATGATGGAGGACAAATGCCCCATAGGGCCGCCATTGATCATCTAAGAGGCGTGGATGCAAATCGATCACATCAACATCTGAAACGCGCATCTCATCGAGATTAACCCCTCGTTTCCAGCGGGTGACACCGTGACGTTGTGTGGCGTTTTTGCGCAGAACTCCGAGGGGTATGTTGCGAAGTTCCTCAATCGGAGCGTCAGCCCATACTGGCATATCCAGCATGATATCGACGACAGCATCTCTGAGCTCCATTAGGCTGGCCTTCGCTTCAATGCTTGGCCGCACCAAACCGCTCAACTCCAACGGTGGTAAGCGGGGTGACCTTCTTTCACAGCAACGAATAGCCCTTTGCCTGTGGCGCAAACCTTTCCATCGGCTTCCAAGAGTAACTCAACCTGAACCTTGCTTCCTTCAACTGAAATGATTTGACTTGTGATGTGCAATGGTGTGTCTTTGGGTGTCGGCCTCCTCAGTTGAACAGAGTATGATGCTGTCACAGTACAGGGTGGCTCGTCTGCGCTGTCGCGGTCCATCAGGGCTACCGCTGCTGTCCAGTTGCCATGACAATCGAGCAATGTGCCAATGATCCCACCATTCACCATACCAGGGAATGCTTGGTGATGTGATTCGGGAGTGTATTCCATGCTCAGGCCATTCTCGATTCGATGGCTCTCAATTCTGAGACCCTTCTCATTGGCAGGTCCACAACCAAAACAGATGGATGAGGGGGCGTACTGTTGTTGCACTCCGGGTTGGCTCATGGATTGACGGTGAGCACCCAAGCACTTCTTTTCTTTGCTCTTATCGAGTGAAATAAACGCAGTGTTCATGTGGGGTGCTGTCGTGAGGGAAGCATGGCAGCGAAGAAATCACGTCGAAAGACGAAGGTTCGAGTTGCTCATGAACTTCCTAAACGTAGACGAATCGCCATTCAGGAAGCGATGAATGCGCACAAATTGGAAGACAGGCCAGAATGGGATCGAAGTGCAGAGTGGGGCAATGTCAAATTCTATAGAAAGACAATCAAGCCAGGTTCTATGCGAACAATATCCTTGCCACTTCTCGAAACCGACTTAGGCGATCCTTGGCCAATTCCGGTAACCATCCTGCATGGCATTCGTCCAGGCCCTACCATCACGGTTCTCGGTGGCGTTCATGGTGACGAACTCACAGGGCCTTCAGCTTGTACACATCTCCTTTCAAATGCATTCACAGATATTGGCAAACCACTCGATCCTGCCCAGATGGCAGGCACGCTACGAATTGTGCCAATCATCAATTTGCCAGGCTACCGATCAAAATCCCGATACTTCCCTGATGGCCGTGATTTGAATAGGCAGTTTCCTGGAGATTTCAAGGGTTCCACAACACGAAGAGTTGCTGCACAACTGTGGAAGTATTTGCTCGAAGATGTCGACGCTATCGTGGATTTACATAGCGCTGGTAAAGGCAGATCAAACATGCCACAAATTCGTGCAGACTTGGCTCATGCTGGTTCAAACATTCTTGCGAAGACCTTTGGAATTGAGATTATTCTTGATTCGAAACCACCGTCCGGATCCTTACGAAAAGTAGCGGTAAGCAAAGACATTCCATCGATCACCTATGAGGGCGGTGGGGCAAATTTACTCGATCATGAATCGGTCAATGTCGCCATCCAAGGCGTGGTTAATGTGTTGAAATCTCTTCGAATGATCCCCGGAAACCCAAACCGTCCACGTTTCCGAATGTTAGCGAGCGGATCTCATTGGCTTCGGTCAGGCGAAGGTGGGCTTCTCGACATGTTCGTGAGTTCTGGCTCCGTGATGCGAGAGGGTGAAGTCATTGCAACAGTTTCCGATCCGGCAAACCCTGGTCTAACGGTTGATATCGTCGCTCCAGAAGACGGATTGCTGATCGGTGCTGCCACGAACCCGTTCACTGCAGCTGGCATGCCCGTTGGACATTTCCTTCCAATATCGAAGCACATCAAATTGCTTCAGGATCAGATCGACCAGCACGGCAGGTTCCTTGTCTGCGGTTCACAAAATGATGCTGTCTGGCGTGAAGAAACCGATATTGATGAAGTCGCACTCGAAGGGGAATGGAGCGGCGGCGGAGTTGACTCTGAATGGGTTGGCTCTAAACCAACACTGCATCAAGCATCAGAGGACGCTTTTGCAGAGCAAGAAGAAGAGAATGAATCGTGATCACGATTGGAAGGCTGCGACAGCAGACTTGACTTCTTCATCGGTCATGTTTCGTCGTTGGCTCTTGGCCACTTCAAACAGATGAGCAACGAGTTCGTCAGTTGCTTCGTGACCATTTTGTTCCAACCACCAAATGATGTTTGAGCGACCTGCCATATGGCCGATTCGGATCACTTGTTTCAAGCCGAAATCACCTGCTGGAACGCCAGAGTAGACACGATCTGCGAGCCAATCGTCACCCTTGCGCATGGCTTTGATGACCGCAGAGGCGTGAACTCCAGTTCCTGTTTCGAAGGCATCCTCACCAAAGACTGGATAATTTCGTGACAGTGGAACCTCAATGTATTCGTGAGCTTTCTTGACATAGGCGTCAAGTTTTGTGAGGTCATTATCGATGACGCCCATGAGTTTGAGATTGACGAGGGTTTGGTCGAGTGGTGCATTACCAGCACGCTCACCAACACCTAAGGCAGTCCCATGAATCACATCTGCACCCGCTTCAACAGCAGCGATATTGTTGGCAACACCCAAGCCTCGGTCTTGATGACCATGCCAGTTGACCTCAATTTCGTTCCGCTTGTATCCACCATCTTTGATGACTTCTTCATCGATGAAATGGAGAAGTTGCTTCACACCGTTAGGGGTGACGTGGCCACATGTATCACAGACGCAGAGTCTTCGAGCACCAAGTTCCATTGCTCGCAAGTAAATCTGTTTGACATCCTCTGGCTTGGAGCGGGTTGTGTCTTCGGTGACAAACATGACTGGAACATCGTTGTCAACAGCGTACGACACTGCTTTCTCCATCGTGGAGAGGAGCTTTTCCATGGTCCAACCTTCTGTATACTGTCGAATTGGACTTGTACCCAAGAAAGCACTTGCTTGAATCGGCACGCCGTATTTCTGTTGAAGATCAACCAATGGTTCAATGTCGTTCATCAGCGTGCGCACTGCTGCACCAGGTCGAATTTTGAAATCGTTGTCGATGATGTGGGAGACCATGGCTTCAATGTGCTCCAAGTGGAATGGGCCTGCCCCAGGTAGACCGAGGTCGACCTTTTGCATGCCAAGATCTTCCATGAACGTCAACAATTCTATCTTTTGTTCAATGGTGGGGTTGCGTGCACTTGGGCTCTGCAGTCCATCACGAAGGGTTTCATCATCAAACCAAACACCATGAGGGTGATTTGCAGGGTTACGTGCAAGGTCATACTCGACTTTATTCCAATCGTAAATCAAAGAACGTTCATCCATAGACAATCACCACGCTCGCCAAATCATGGCCGGCGCATTCAATGACAAACCGAAGTCATGTTTGAAGGCGTCGCTGCGCCATCATCACTCTTCTTCGCCCAAATCGATGGCTTCTGCCGCCTTAGCAGCCTCGAATTCTTCACGGGTTACAACACCGTCATTATCGGTATCCATGGCATCAAACTCGTCCTCAACAAGGATGGATGGGAGTCGAGCAGAGAAGATGATTTCATCAATAAAGCCGCCTTTGTCTTTATTCCTCAATTCCATGACACGAGTGCCCTTGGTTGCTTTTCCTGATGTCGCCTTTGTCTGATTTGCACGTACACGAATCATCATGCCTTTGGATGTCAGCAAGAACAGTTGATCGTCCTCATCCGGAATGGTGTGAACTCGAACGATTTCATCACCATGATCTTCATCCAACTTCATGGTAAGAACACCACCAGCACCACGGCTTGTCTTACGATAACCGTCACGGTATTGCTTGATTTTCTCTGTCTTTTCATCGAATATGGTTTCACCGTTTTCGTCCAAAAGATCGTGCATATCACCATCGCCAAGACGACTGCGCTTCGCCATACCATACTTTGAGAGGGTCAATACAGATGTTTCTTCATTTGAGGTTGCAATCATTCCAACGACTCGGTCACCTTCTTTGAGTGACATACCACGCACACCGGCTGTGACTCTGCCCTGAACTTTGACTGTGATGCTCACCGTGCCGTCAGAACTTGTCTTGGTCTCACTTGGCTTGAAGCGACATGCTCGGCCGTTCTTCGAAACAAGGACCACATGGTCATCATCTGTTGCTTCACGGACAGCCACGAGTGTGTCGGTCTCGGATTTGAAGTTCAGCGCATATTTTCCATTTCGGTTAATTCGGGTATAATCTGCTAATTTCGAACGTTTCACGATTCCTTCATGCGTTGCAAAGATGAGGTAATGCCCCTCAGGATTTTCTTGAAGTTCCTTCGAAATTGGTAGAATGGTGACGACCCGTTCATCATCTCGAATTCGTTCAATCACGTTCCGGATATGCGTACCTCGGCTTAATCGACTTCCCATTGGAGTCTCCCAAGCCTTCAATCCATAGACTCGCCCTTGATCGGTAAAGATCAGCAATCGATCTTTGCTAAAACATGTGAGAATAGATTTCGGGAAATCTTCATCCTTTGTCGTGACGCCTTTGAGACCCTTTCCACCCCGATTTTGAACACGGAATGATTCGACTGGCATGTGACGTATGTAATTGTCTTCTGAAAGTGAGATCACTATTGCACGCTCTTCGATGAGGTCCTCACGATCCATCGAAAGAGGCATTGGGTCGATGTACGAACGTCGTTCGTCGCCGTGGCGCTCAACCATCTCATCCAACTCACTCAACAAGATACTCAGTCGGCGTGAACGAGAACCGATAATGTCCTGCAAATCTGAAATCTTGATTTGTAACTCTTCGTATTCATTCTGAACCTTTTCAACATCGAGTCGGCTCAACTGGTAGAGGCGGCGTTCTGCAATGGCCTTTGCTTGCGCTTCGGTAAACGAGAACGGATCGATGCCAGGCATTGTCTCCACCCCATTGAGAACAGCTTCGAATTGATCTCGACTGGAACTTGCTTTACCAACGGCAATCACATCGTCGATGCGGTCTTGCGCCTTGACAAGACCCTCGAGAATATGGGCCCTTGCTTGCGCTTTTTGCAAATCAAATTGGGCTCGACGTTCGACGATTCCCTCACGATGCTTGACATAGGTATCAAGCATCACAGGAAGCGTGAGCAGCACTGGTCGACCGTCAAGAATACCCATCATATTGGCGGAGTAGGACTCCTGAAGTCGGCTTGACTTGAACAATTGATTGAGCACAGCATGGGGGTCAGCATTGTTTTTGACTTCA
>CBFIIS010000056.1:0-12002 GCA_965662715.1 Candidatus Poseidoniaceae archaeon
CAGAGATTGCAGATTTCGAAGCCGATCTATTGGTCAAGCAAGCTGATGCACGAAAGCGTGCTGAAGTTGCTCAACGTATCGCTCAGAAGGAAATCGAATCCGCTCAGTATGAACTTGAAGGTGAGCGTCTTCGTGCTTTGGAAGTTGTCCGTGAGGAAGTCTCCAAGCAAACTGTCGAAATCGCTGCAGAAGCAGAGGCTGAACGCCAACGCCGTATCGCTCAAGGACAAGCTGATGCAACCCTTGCCCGCTACCAGGCTGAGGCAGAAGGTACCAAGGCTGTCCTCGAAGCAAAGGCTGCGGGATACGCTCAACTCGTCACAAGCGCTGGTGGCGACGCACGTGCTGCTGCTACCCTGCTCATGGTTGAGAAGATGGAAGAATTGGTTGCTCGCCAAACCGAAGCAATCTCCAACCTCAAGATTGACAAGATTACCGTTTGGGATTCCGGAAACGGTGGAGCAAACGGCGAAGGCGGTTCAACCTCCAACTTCATCTCCTCCCTCATGCAGAGCCTTCCACCGGTTCATGACGTGGCAAAGATGGCTGGTGTTGAACTACCAGAGTACCTCGGCCACATGAAGGACGAGTGAAGTCCAACGGCGCCCTAATACGGGTCACTAAACACGGTTCACAACGTATGTTTGAGCCGAGGGATTGAAAGCCAAAACGACACGGACCAAGGTCCATGGCAACTGATTTGGAAATTGCTCGAGCGGCTACACTCGAACCGATTGAAACCATTGCGTGGAAGTTGGGCATCTCAAGTCACGAACTTTTCCCGATGGGAAAAGGGATGGCAAAGATCACTTGGGAAGCGCTGAGTGAACGCTTTTCCCGTCCACAAGGGAGCCTCGTCCTCGTCACCTCAGTGAATCCTACACCATTTGGAGAAGGGAAGACTGTTACCACCATTGGCCTCACACAGGCACTGTGTGCTATTGGTCAATCTGCGACCTGCGTGATTCGTGAACCTTCGATGGGACCAGTGTTCGGTATCAAAGGCGGCGCAGCTGGTGGTGGCCAATCCCAAGTGCTCCCAATGGAAGAAATTAACCTCCATTTCACTGGAGACCTTCATGCTGTGACTTCGGCACACAACCTCCTATCAGCCCTGCTCGACAACCACATCAAGCATGGAAACGCAAGCAAACTTGATCCAACTCGAATCTTCTGGCCAAGAGTCATTGACATGAATGATCGTGCTCTAAGGAACGTGACCATTGGCCTTGGAGGACCTGCCAACGGCCACCCTCGGCAAGACCGATTCGATATCACTGCGGCAAGCGAAGTGATGGCCATCTTGGTGCTCGCAAAGGACTATGCAGATTTACGTACGCGGCTTGGCAACATTGTGGT
Source organism: Candidatus Poseidoniaceae archaeon (assembly GCA_965662715.1). Lineage (GTDB taxonomy): Archaea > Thermoplasmatota > Poseidoniia > Poseidoniales > Poseidoniaceae > MGIIa-L1. The sequence continues at coordinate 1,360 of CBFIIS010000056.1, forward strand.
TGGTCAATCGGTTGATGGGAACCCAGTCAAAGCAGAAGACATCGAGGCTGCAGGAGCGATGGCACTCTTACTGAGAAATGCCTTCTTGCCCAATTTGGTTCAAACTCTTGAAGGAAATCCTGCATTTATTCACGGTGGCCCGTTTGCAAATATTGCTCATGGTAATTCGAGCATCATCGCTGACCGATTAGCACTTGGAGCTGCGGATATCGTGGTGACTGAGGCAGGATTTGGTTCGGATATGGGTGCAGAGAAATTCATGCACATCAAGGCAGCAAATTCCGGGAAAGCACCTGATTGTGTAGTCATGAACGTCACCGTGCGTTCGATGAAACTCCATGGTGGCGCATTTGGTAGCAGAGGAGGTTATCGGCCAAGTCAAGAAGAACTGGATGCTGAAAATATCGATGCAGTCGTCCGTGGGGCGCAAGGCAACCTTGACCGACACATTCGGAATATGGCTGGTTTTGGCATGCCAGTCATCGTCTCAATCAATCGTTTTGCGGCAGATACTGACGGTGAACTCGATGCTTTGGCTGCGGCTGCTCGAGTCAGTGGCGCTCATGCCGTCACATTGACGGAGGTTCATGCCAAAGGGGGCAAGGGTGGAGAGCCACTTGCCAAGGCTGTCGTATCTGCGATTCAAGATCATGTGGCAGCAGGTCGCCCATTTACACCTCTGTTCGTCAACGATGCCCCAATTATGGACAAAGTCAATGGCATCGCTCAACGAATCTACAAGGCTGACGGCGTGATGGTCGAAAACAAAGCGAAGAAACAACTTGCCACCATTGAGTCATGGGGCTATGGCCACCTCCCAGTGTGTATGGCTAAAACACAATACTCGTTTTCCCATGACGCTGGCCAACTTGGAGCACCGGTTGGGTTCACGATCCCTGTGAGAGAATTCAGACTAAACGCTGGTGCAGGATTCATCGTTGCTGTTCTTGGAAACATGATGACTATGCCTGGGTTGCCAAAGCGACCAGCAGCAGCAGACATGGACATGGATGAAAATGGTCAACTCACTGGCGTCTTTGGGTGAACCAAATGAAAATTCTAAAGCGCGAGCCCACGCTATGGCGTTTGCGTATTGAATCTGAAGATGACCTTTGGACGTTATCGCACCTTGCACGGCCAGGATTGCACCTCGGCATGTTGGGTGAACGACGTGATCAAACCACCTCTGGTGAGGAAGGTGGACGGGCAAAGGTTGCTGAACGGAAAAAAATGTGGATTCGGTTGAGCATCGCCACAACCGAATACCAACCGTTCAGTGATTTACTCCGAGTACATGGCATTATTGATGAAGCAAAATTCGACATTGGACTTCACCATACTCATGTTATTGAAGTCCGAGATGAAGTTGAACTCTCTGCCACCACGGCGTTTTCTCCAGCCGATTATGATCTCTTACGCCAATCCGAAAAGGCATCACAGCAGGTGAACATTGCCTTGGCAGTGGTGGAGACTGATGAAATTGTATTGTTCTACATCACCCCAAGAGGACTCAAAGAAGGCGCGACATGGACCATGCGCGGAGGAGGGAAACGCGGTGATATCAAACAATCCTCTGGCATTGCAGCAACCTTCAGAGCAAATGTCATCAAGGCGGTAAGAGCATCGCTTGGTGAATCCACACCCCTTCTTTTCTGTGGACCAGGTCACGCAAGAGAAGCCCTGTTGAATGATTTCAAGGCATCTGGTGACTCGAGATTGGTTAAATCCATTGCAACATCAATGGCTGGCCGAGCAGGTGCAAACGAATTGTTGCGCGAAGGGTTGGCAGGAGATTTGTTGAGCGAATATGCCATCACCAAGGAAACAACCCTTCTCGACGAAGCTTGGAAGCGACTCTCCACCAATGGTGCTGTCGCCTATGGTCAACAGGATCTCGCGCGAGCGATGGAAGAAGGCGCAATTGAGACGCTGCTCATCACTGCTGATCTTTTACGAACTCCTGATGAGTCAATCGGAGGCGTCCAATGGTCCACATGGGTCGAGGGTTTGTCGGATATTGGAGCGGAGTTGGTCCAGTGCTCCCCCGATCATGATGCTGGGCAACAACTTGTTGGAATGGGCGGAGCAATTGCCCTTTTGCGCTATTCACTGTGAGGAGTATACATGCGAATTGTCACCTTGTCTGAACTTGGATCAAACCCGCGAGAAGGGATGGCAGGGGCACGATGGCTGGTTCTCATGGGGCCAGAAGTCGCTCAGTCCACGACCTTGTTGATGTTCACAGAATTGGATGATATATTGGTAGCCGTTGATCATAGAGGATCGGCACCTCAACCTGGCTTATGGCAACGGGCCGTCCATTGCATCATGATCGATGGAAGTGAGGAAGAAGCAGAAGTGTTTCGACGTGCATCAGGCATCACCAAAGTGATTGCCAATTCGACAGAGGATATACGGAGTCATCTCTGGTAAGTGGGTCTGGAGGGATTTGAACCCTCGATCAACGCCGTGTAAGGGCGGTGTCATAACCACTAGACCACAGACCCACGCTGTCGTGTGAGCCCCGGTTCTTGAAGCCATTGTAGGAGGGTTAACCTCAAAGACGATGAGTCAGCCCCTCAAATTGCATGGATGAAGATGTCCAAGCGGCCGCTGCCCGACTGGTGCGCCGCCTCAAGGATGGTGGCCACACCATTACTGTCGCTGAATCATGTACTGGAGGATTGCTTGCCAGTGCCTTTACCGACATTGCCGGAGCCTCACAATGGTTCAATCAGTCATGGGTGACATATTCAAATGAAGCTAAAACCGATGAACTTGGAGTTCCTGCTGAACTCATAGACAAGAAAGGTGCTGTTTCTGCCGGTGTAGCGATTGCAATGGCGCAAGGTGCAGTCAAGCGTGCCAAAGCCAGCATTGCCATCTCAATTACAGGCATTGCTGGACCGTCAAACGAAGGTACAAACAAGAAAGTCGGCATGGTTTATGTTGGCATTGCCTCCCCAAATTGGGCCAACGCAGAGTCAACACAAATCGGAGGCAATCGAGCTGAAAACAAAATCGCATTCGTTCATTTTGCCTTGCTCACAGCCATCCGTTGTTGGGATGATGCCATGACCCTTGAAGAAGAACACAAACGAGCCGAGGATGAAGCAGTGATTGCAAAAGCAAAGGCTCAAGCTCAATTCGAAATTGAGCGAGCCAAAAGGGATGCAGCTGCTCGAGAAGCCACACCGTGGAAAGGCGATGAATGGGATGGCACCGGCGAGCAACCAAGCGGCGATGATGATATTGATTCAGAGGTCGAATGGTAAGTTCACTTTCAATCTGACCAAGGTAGGTCACCGGTGTGCTTTTGGAGGGGCTTCGCTACCTTATCGCCATGGGTGCGCCGTGGGATGAGATTCTCCCTGTTCTCCGAGCCAAAGGCATCGTGCCCACGGCATCCGTACGCCAACCCTTGATGGAATTAGAAGATCTATCTGGCGTGTTAGAGTGTGCAGAAGCAGTTGGATTTGAGCGGGGATTTTTGACGGCTGAAATCTTGGAAGACATGCTGGCAGTTTGGCAAGGAAAACAACGAATGAAGGCATCACGACAACCAACACCAACACCCGAAATCAAAGAAAAGAAGCAAACATCAACATCACATGGCGCAACTGACCTTGGTCGCACCATTGCTCCAATCCACGAGCCTGAGCCTTTGGATATACAATTCAGGAACAATTTACCTGATTGGAAGGAATCAGATTTCAGTGAGCATGCAAGCGATGCCTCGACTGATATTGTCGTCCACTATGACATCACAGGAAACAGCACCACAGAAGGAAAAATGACGGACATCACCTCATGCTTTAGTGATCGTTTGCAGAGCATCCGAAAGATGATCATACAGAATTCGAGATTGCCAAGGACACCGACAGAAATTTCTCGACTTCATGCAGAGAGCAGCCGCTACCAGGGATATGAAAACAAAGCTGTAGCCATCGGTCTGGTCAATGAGCCTCGGTACACAAAAAATGGCCATCTTATTTGGAATCTCGAAGATGAAACCGGCGAATTGACATGTTTGTTGACAAAGAGAAAAGGTGATGATCGGGACCGGGCACATGAACAAATTCTCGAAGCAGGGCTAATGCCGGATGATGTCCTTGGAGTCTCAGGAACGTTTAGCCAAACTGGAGATATGTTTTATGTCGATGATTTACATTTTCCGATGAAAGATCGCCACACGAAGGCCGTATCTGAGCACGGAGTAAGTGTTGCTTTCCTTTCAGACATCCATGTCGGATCGAAAACTTTCCTCGAAGCCCAGTGGCATAAAATGGTCCGCTGGTTCCACACCGACCCACTTGCAAAGACCATCAAGTACCTCATTCTATCAGGTGATTGTGTCGATGGGGTTGGCATTTATCCTGGCCAAGACAGTGAATTATCGATTCCTGATTTATTTGGTCAATACCAAGAATTTGCACGCCTATTGGAATTATTACCCGAATGGGTTGAATGTGTGATGCTTCCCGGCAATCACGATGCTGTTCGACCTGCAGAACCCCAACCAACATTCGAGAAGGATATTCAACAGGATTACAACACCACCACCTTCGTAGGAAACCCTTGTGATTTCTCCCTCCACGGTGTTCGACATTTGTCATACCATGGAAAGTCCATTGACGACTTTGTTGCAGGGTTGAGAACTGTAACCTATGCCGACCCGGTTGAGGCTATGCGACAAATGCTCCGACGTCGCCACTTAGCCCCCCAATGGGGTGGAAAAACGCCATTATCTCCGGAGCCAGAGGATGGGTTGGTTATTCGGGAAGTACCCGACATCTTCGTTACTGGTCACGTCCACGGTCACGCGTGCTTAGACTACAAGGGTACGACCTTAATTTGTTCAAGCACATGGCAAGACCAAACATCATACCAAAGAATGCTTGGATTCCAACCAAAACCATGTATGCTCACTATTGTCAATTTGAAGAGTCATGCCACGACAGCTATACCGTTTGCTTGAGTGAATCATACACCAAGGTACGGGGCGATCTCGAGGAGATTCTTGCCAAGAACAATTGGAACGCCCGCTGACTCAAACGACGAGAGTGAAGATTCTCGTGTAGGATTGAATCCAATAAAATGTCCACCATCGATCAACATGGACAAATCCATTTCTGAATCACCTATGCTCACGCAGCCCTCTGGTTTGAGATTGTTCATTTCCAGCAAGCGCTGGATAATTTCTCCTTTCCCTGTAGCGTGAAGACGACAAATGCCTTCATCGCCGAGTGTGTCGTCTTCATTAAACTCAAATCCATTTGCAATCCAATCATCAACCTTGAGCATGGCGGCAATAGAAGCAACAAAGAGATCCACTCCTGCGCTGACTATGGCGACAAAGATACCACGCTGTTGGAGGCGTTCAACGAGTTCTCGTGCACCCGCCATGAGTTGCACACCAGCATAAGCCCTGAACAAATCTTCTCTATGAATGGGGTTCTCTATCGATTTCCATTTTTTTATGTCAAGTCTCATGAATTCCGAATCGGTGATTTCTCCTCGAATGAAACGCTGAAGATTGGCAGAATTGTCGGTTCCAAAGTGATCGTGTAATGTTCGCCATGAACTCACCGCATCAACCAAAACACCGTCACAATCGAACACAACACAAGTCACATCGGTAAGTGGTTGAGGTGTTGCTAAAGGAGTGCTCATGGATGACGCAGAATGAGCTGCTTTGAAAGGCTTCGCAACACGTTCGAAACAGAAAATTGTCCAGAAGGACGAAGAAAGGGGGGGCCGAAGACAGGGGGCCCCTTTCGGAAACCCCCTGCGTTCGGGCAGGCTTTCCACCATTTTGGTGGATCATCCCCTCACAGGGATGTTGGGAGGCAGAAGGGAAAGGGGCCGGAGCCCCTTTCCCTAATGCGTCCGATTGTCTTCACGTCGGTCTTGAACCTCAAGCCTTGGTGTCGTATGACAAATCGTTCCACTGCTTGAGCAGTGCACCTTGTCCAACGTTAGGTGCGTAGGACAGTTGAATTGTCACGTCTTCCAAAGGCGTGCCGTCTGGGGCGTGGGTTCGCACAAAGATGGTGTCACCGGTGTTGAAGGTGGAAACAGAATCTGTTCCTTCCTTATTCACCTGATCGACAAAGGTGACGAAAGCGTCACTGTTGTCCGGGTTGAACCCGTATACACCATTCGTGTCAGCCAAGTTAGCATCATGAGTTGCTGTGTTGCCGTCTGCATCTGTGTAGATGATTCGGAGCACAACAGCTTGTGTTGCCAAGTCGGTCTCGGCCGCTTGCACTGAAATTCGCCAGTGACCAGTATCAGCATCATAGGCATCGATGTCTTCGATATCGAAGGTGATCCGAGGAACACCCTTGGTATCAACGTCAGCGAGGCTACTTGCCCAAACGTAGATCACACCAGAGAGCACGACGGTGATAGCGACCATGAGGATGGTTGCAATCACAGGGCTCACTGCAGCGTCGTCGTCGACCATGGTCTTGGTGACTTCTTCTTCATCATCAGCACGGCGGCTGGAGAAGGCAAGAGCGCTCACGAAGAGACCAGTGAGGCTGACCACAACGATGCTTGGTGCAAACGATGGGACCGAGGATGCTCCGATGGTACGGACAACGCTTGGTAGCGATTGGCTCGTAGCTTCGAAGGTACCTGGTGGCTGGTTGGCGTGGTTACAGATCGAACCAACTTCAAGGGACGTCATTCGGTTGTTACACCAGTTGCTGTCCTCGAGGAGAGGTCGACGCTCAGAGGTCTGGGTAGCGTTGCTACCGTACTGTCCAGGCTTGGACCAGTCAGCACCTTGGATGCCGTTGTTGTTGGCACGGTGGGATGCTGGGTCGTCGGTCTGGAAGCGGTCTGAGACTGCTGCAGTCAAGTCACATGGGTCGTTCAAGCAGGTCAGAACATCCATTTCAACCCACACATTGGTGGTATCCTTGGTGATGTAGACCATTTCATCGAAGGACACAGTTGTTCCATAGGATGGGACTGTGTAGTATCGAGTTGGCTCGTCTTCTTGGTGGCCGTCCGAGTGGAAGGTCACGGCAAGCATGTGATCGTAGGTGAACGGTCCTTCGTCGCCACCAGCGCCGACCTTCACAGTGACTGGCACGTAGGTACCGGTCATGATGTTGGTCACGCCGTTGAAGTCGAAGCCAGAGACGCTGTCTAGGTAGTAGTCAGCGACTTGCTCACGAACGTTTTCGACACGGACACCGATTTCGATGTCATCTTGTCCTTGCACATATGGTGCCAGTTGACTGTCGAATGCTGAGTTCAGCACTGTTGTGTCGTAGTTTGGCACATAGCTTGGGGCGGTTGCAGTATCCTCGAGAACCAAACGGATCTTACAGAACTCGGAACCAGATGGTCCGATTTGGTGGATACCGTTGTCGTTGAGGTAGTCAATTTCCCAATCCTTAGCGTTAGTTGTTGCATCTGGAATCAGTGTGAACACGAGTTGGTCACCGACAATTGTTGTGGTGAAGTAGTTCGTGTATGTGCACTGAACAGTTGGTTCAACAGTCCATGTGAGGTCACTGAGCTCGGTGTCAACATCAGACATCACAGCGCTCAGGTCGTAGGTCAAGTTCTCGACGTTTGTGTCGTCTTCCATCAAACTGATTTGCCATGGTGCTGCAGGAATGGAGCCGTTAGAGGCTTCCATGACCGTACCGTTCTGTCGGTCCCATGTTGGGATCACAGGTGCGTCGTTGACTGGAGCAACCGAGAAGTCGACTTCGTATGGAGTCGCTTCACTGTTTTGCAATCCGTCGTCAGACAGGGTGAGGGTCACCGTACAGGAGCCACCAAGTTCGTTGTTGGTGTTCTCGGTGATGACAAGTTCGTTGAGGGCGTTGACTTCCACGCTGAATGCAGTACAATCAGTCACGCTTGCGTCCCAGTCGTAGACTTGGCGGTCAGGCGATTGCTCGTTGGCCATGTCACGGATGTAGGACTTGCTTGCGTTGGAGACGTTTCCAAGGAACTTGCTGTGAACGCCGAAGCCTTCAGTGAGGATGTTCTCGAAATCGCCATCTTGAGAGAAGATTGGCATGCAGTCAATGTCTTCCACGTTGCAGATCACTGGAGCGTCGTTCACGTTAACAACCTCGAATGAGATGTTCTTGGTGTCCGACAAACCATTGCTGTCTACGACAGTGAACTCGTAGTCCATGGTACCGAATTGGTCATCCAATGGAGTGATGGTCACTGCGTGTCCGTTCTGAGCCCAGTCGACGAGAACGTTGTCGTAAGCAACAACGTTTCCAGCGGATGAGGTCCAGGTGAGGTCTGCTTCAAGGTCTTGCACATCGTCAGCCATGTTGGTCAGGCTGAAGGTGTATGCACCAGAGTCTTCGTCAACAGTCACGTCTGCCAACGAGGCCTGAATTTCTGGGCAGGCACGGGCCATGTCCATGTTCAAGTTCACGTTGGTAGCGAGTGAGACATCCTCAGTGGTTGCCCAGTCGTATTCACAGTCTGCTTCAGTCTTGATCATTACATCGTAGTTCTTAGCAGCGCTTGGTGTGTTGCTACCCTTGTAGGAGCGGTACACAAGCACTTCGTCAGCAATAGCACCGGTCAACAAATCGTCGTGCGTGAGCTCGACGGTCATGTATTCAGTGAAGCTTTGCAAGGTGTTTGAACTGTCGATGTTTTGAGTCGGGTGAACCGTGCTCACATCTGCAGTGGTTTCGCCTTGGACGATGGCCACGATATCGACTTGTGCAGGGGTACCACCCATTCGTGAGAATGGGATGGAGATCTCTGCGAACGAGCCGGAGAAGTCAACATCAACGGATGCAGTGCTGAGGGAAGTTGGTCCCCAGCCGAGGAAGCCGTAGCTGTACAAGTCGTAGGAGGACTCACTGTCTGCCCAAAGCACGTAGTTTGCTTGGAACGGTAGAGTGTGTGCGCCACCGAGGTTGTATCCAGTGCTGCTTCCTGCACCATCGACACTGAGGTAGATGAGCAGATCGCTGGTGGAGAGATCCTCACCGGTCAAACCGATGTAGAGGTCGTCACCTTCGATGTAGGTCACCATCATGTCGTTGGTTCCGTCACCGCTCATCTTACCTGGCATAGCGTATCCAGATGGGTTGAGAGCGTTGCCGCCATTCCAATCTGCATCAGAGCCGTCAACGTTCATGACTTCAGGTTGGAAGCTGGTTGAAACGTAGGATGCACGGGTTCCGTCAGTCGACTGGATGAGCATGCTGACTTCCTTTGTAGGAGCAGCAGTCAAGTGAGTCGAGGTCATCGAGAACAAGTTGGCTTCGTCAATCGTAGCGGAAGAGTCGACGATCAACTTGGATGCGTCGATTGTGTTTCCGATCGAAGTGACGTAGGCGTTCGTTCCTGCGTTGATCTGGTTGTCTGCATCAGCCCAAGTCATGTTTTCAACACTACCTTGTGCTTCCACGACTTCTAGAGCAGTGGTTGCATCGACTGTGCCACCGTCCCAGCGGAACGGAGAGTTTTCGACATACATACCAACGAGTCCGGATGCGTCCATTGGGTAGACCCACACATCGTCGCTGTCGACGACGTAGAGACCGGTTCCAGTGGTACCACCATCAACACTTGCAGTGATTGCGCTCACGGTTGCATCATCGACATAGACACCATAGGAGTCTCCTGCGAGTGATGCAGCACCGGTGAGATACAATTCTCCGCTGGTCTTCATGACACCTGTGTCGAAGCCGCTCACGGTGGTACCTGACAAGGTCAGGGTGTCACCGTTTGCATCATCAGCATTGATACCGTAAGTCGAAGCGGTTCCATCACCTTGGAGGGTGGATCCTGAATCGGTCACGTCACAGTTGCTGACAACCATAGCGCTGTCAGACAGGGTCACGGAGTTGCGTGCAGAATTGATTGTGACTGCATTACAGTCTTCCATGAGGAGACCAACCGCATTTGGTGCAACACGGCCTGCAGACAGTTCAATGGTGTTGTCGGCGATCACTGGTCCAGTGTATCCACCAGCAGCTCCACCTTCAACCATGAAGACATCTGTACCACCGTCACCATACGTGTCACGTAGGGTTAGGGTGTAACTTCCTGCATCGCTGTAGGTTGCCAATGGTTCGTAAGCAGTGTTGCTCGAGAACGAGTTGGTACCCCACGAATCAGTTGTTCCGTCTGGCTTGTCGATGGTGATGCTTGCTTCATAGCCCCACGAATCGGTCTGGATGTTGACTGCCATTGTCTTGCCTGCAGCAAGACTGACAGTACAGGTCGCAGGACCGTAGTTGTAGCTGTAGGAGCGAATCGTACAGAGCGAACTTGTCGGAGCTGGCGGGTTTGTCATCGAATCGAGGACAATACCACCATCAGCGTCAATCAACGTGTTGTTGTCAATATCACCGTAGCCGCCGCTGATATCAATACCTGCGTGAGAGGCATCTCCAGCGCCGTAGATTGTGTTGCCAGTGATCGTGAAATCCTGAGCCTGTGACATGTAGATACCATTCGCCAGAGTGTTGATGGTGTTGTCAGAAATGACTGCACCCTCGTGACCACCTGGGTAGAATGCAATAGCACCGTCGCTGGTGTCACCTGAGTTGAAGGTGTTTCCAGAAACGATTGCGCCATCTGCATCACCGCTGGTGTAGAACCTAATGTCAGCGATTTCGCCACCTTCG